>NZ_CP058955.1:0-43519 GCF_013423865.1 Limosilactobacillus mucosae
ATGTATGATTATCGAAAAGATATAATTAATATTATTAAGGGCACTAATCCCAGCATTGAAGGAATTGAAGCAGTCCAGTCGATCGTGAATCTGTTACGGCATCAGTCCGGCTATCAGAATCCGATGAGCAGCGGATTGCCAAGCGAGCCTGAAAGAAATGAAGAGACGATTGAGCCGCTTGAAACGGCATCCTCGCCAGACACGGCAATTGAGCAGAATGAAGCAAGCGAGGCCGTTGAAGATATTCAAGAAACTGAGATGGCTGACAATGATGAGGGCACTCAGACTGAGCAGGATGAGGTATCAGTTTCTGACGAGGATAATACTGAAAATCCAGCCGAAAAGCGCGATGCCTTGACGCTGGCCCAGTATGACGCGATTCATATTTTTAAGTCGATTATGGAAACGACCGCCAACGAGCTGCGCAGAGTAGTCAAGGATTCAGAATATCAGCCATCGTTTGGCACGCTGAAGAAGAATCTCGAGGACTGCCACTATAATCTGGGCGATGAAGACAATGCAACGACCAACGCTTACTATCTGATCGCGTCGCAGCAGCTGAAACAGGCACGGCAAACATATCAGGACATGCTGATTGGTAAGGGAAATATTAGTCAGCTGATCGAGCGCCTGATCGCGACCGGCATTGATCTGGCCAAGAAAGCCGATAATGCTTCCAAGCTGACCGCCTTTCAAGAAGCAGTTGCTGAGGTGCAGATGAAGGGGCTGATCAAGGAAGAGACGGCTCAACGATTTGACGCGCTATTGAAAGAACGGCAAAGCGCAGCGGACAAGCAGACCGTTGAACCGGCCGAAGAACCTAAAGCGGCTGACATGGTCAATGTTGATAATGAACCAGTTGAGAAGCCTGCCGAGAACGAAGCTGATACGGAGCAGGTTTCGCCAACGCGTTCCGAACCAGAAACTGAGCCATCATTTGCCGAATTGCTTGATCAATCGTCAGTGTTTGATCTGGATCCTGGCGAATACGTCGTGCAGCGTCGTCTGACTGGGGCTCAGCTGTTGGATGCCTACGGTCAGCAGGCGTTCTTTATCAGCGAGAAGATGATCCGAATGCTGAATCTGCAAGATGGCGATATCGTTACAGCTGATGGCGAGCCCTACCAATCATTATCCAAGGCATATATCAAACGGGTCACTGGCCATCTGGATTTGGACTATGATCCGATTGAGGTATTCCGCCAAGCCGTAGTCGAAAACAAGGATGGCGAGCTGGTCGTTACCCATAACATCTATGGAAAGCGGCTGAAGGTCAATGGATCCAAGGTTACCTATCACGTCAAGGATGACCGCATTCAGTTCATGGTGCAGGATGGCGATATTGTGGATCTGGCCTGGTACGCCAACGATGACAACGCCCAGGACAGTATGACGATTCGCTGGGTCTACCCGCTTGAAGACGATAATCAGCCGGTAGAAAAGGCACCAAAGCAGAAATCCGCGGAAAAGAAGCCCGCTAAAAAGGAAAAGATGCATCTCGCGCTTGGTTTAAGCAAGCAGATCTTTGGCAGCATGCAGCAAGGAACTCAAGACGCCAAGAAGCTGAGGGTCGATCTGAAAGGACAAAAAGTCGGCATCGCGATCGGCAATGGTCAAAACGGCGAGATTCTGAAAGCCACGGTTAAGGCCTGCAACGGGGATCCACGGCTGATCAACGCGTTCGCCGGCAAGAGCAAGAAGATCGAAAAGGCGGTCAAGAATCTTGATATGGTGATCATGATCAAGTCCTACGCGAACCATCCATCGTCCTGGTCGCTTGCTAAGGCCTGCAAGAAGTACGGCGTCAAGTTTGCCGTAAGCAACAAGATGTCGACGCAATCCTTCTGCCGTGCGCTGTATCGGGCTGAAAACAACCTGCCATCCGATGAGCAAAGTGGTCAGGAAATCGAGTACCCAATGGGATAAGATGGGCAATCAATTGATAAAATGAGAGCAGTTAAAAAGTCATTATGTTATGAATACGGCTAATAAATATAGTAAGAAGAAATGAGGTGCCTCGCTAAGTAATAAGTAAAGAGGTGCCTCATTATTTTTCACATATTTTAAGACTGCCATCGACATTATGGTATGCTTTTATATATCAATAAAGGACCGTCATAGAAAGAGGTTATGTTATTTATGTCGAGCATGGTAATTAGTTGCATTTTGACGGGAATTATATCGGTTGCTATCTCGTATTTTATTAATATACATCTTGGAAATAGACGAGAAAAAAATAAGATAATATATAATCAACTTAAAAATTACGCAGATAACCTGGCATCTCTTATCGAACAATGGTCAGAGTTTAATGAACTTATGGATAACTGGAATCTTGAAATTAAAGACAATAATAAGAAGATTGCACCGATTTTTTTAAAAAATAGCATGTCTAAGATAATCAATATTGAAAACGAATTTACTAGTTACAGAGAGTCGGTACATGATACTAAAGAGATAATAGCTAATAATTTTAATGATGATAATGTGTTTACGATGTCTGTCTATTCTATGAATGCAGATAAAGGCGATGAGTATAGTGAAGCAAATTTTTTAGAATTTTTTAAAAAGGATTATCAGTTACGAACAAATGGAGAAAATAGCCTTTTGGATGAGGATGTAGCATTGGCAATTATGAATAGAATGTATGGTACCTACATACAGATATATAAATATAGAATCCAAGTAAAAATGGAAAAAGCACAAGATTATATTGATCAAAAGCTTCAATTGGTATCTAATTCTATTTCTAAACATAAACTTTAAAATAAATAGTTGTTGAGGCCTTTTGAATAAGTAAGATCACGATTGGTATGAATCATTAATGCCAAAGAAGAAATTACTTATTTGTTCAAGCATATTAATTCTATTTGCGATTTTTGGGAGAGTGTCAATAATTTTGTGTACTTTTGAAAATCCTTCTTTGTATGAAATGCTTACTTAAATAAACATGGAATCCAAGGTATCCTTGCTTCCTCGAAATCCACGATGTGCTCGTTCTTCGAACTTGTCATTGTATTCTAGAATTTGAGTTGTCACGAATCGTTGAAGGGCATCCTCATTTGGAAACTGCTCCTTCTGGCGAATTTTCTTCTTCAACTTTTTGTTGAAAGCTTCAATCAAATTTGTTGAGTAAATTGATGCCCGAATGCTTGGCGGAAATTCGTAGAAGGTGAATAAGTTACTTAACTTACCCAATTTTCGCATCTGGTTGCTATATTTGCTTTTCCATTTCAAAATGAAGTTATCTAAAGCTTGTTTTGCTTCTTCAAGTGATTCAGATTGGCGAATTTCTTTAAATTCGCTCATCAAATCTCGCATATCGCTTTTTCGCACATGTGATGTGAGGTTACGAAGCACATGGACTAAGCAGCGCTGAAACTTAGCGGTTGGATAAATTTCTGCAATCACATTTTCGAGCCCAATAAAACCATCGGCGATGAATAACTGAACCTGTTCAATTCCTCGATTGCGTAAACTTTCAAGTAGTTCACGCCATGCTTCACCATTTTCGTTTGGTGCTACCGAGAAGTCTAAGACTTCTTTACCGCCGTCACTACGAATTCCAATCGCGATATTAACCGCTTCGCGCTCAACAGTTCCGCGCTTGAGCGGAATATAAGTAGCGTCTAAGAACACGCAAACATACTGTGAGTGCTTAAAGGTCCTGTTATGAAACTCTTCAACCAAGTTGCCAACTTGCTTAGTAATATTTGAAACGGTAGTTGGTGAATAGTAATCGCCATACATGCGCTCAACTAAATCAGCTATTTCACGAGTCGTGATGCCTTTGGAATACATTTTAATGATCATCGATTCCAGAGTATCTGTCCGCCGTGAATATGGTTCGAATAAAGCGTTACGAAATTTATTCTTACGATCGCGCGGAACCGTAATATTGATTGGTCCAAATTCAGTATCGATGGTTCGCTGATACGATCCGTTTCTGGCGTTGTCCCCATGAGCGGAACTGTCGTTACGCTCATAGGGTTGGTAGCCTAAGACTGCCGACAATTCTTCTTGAAGTAATGTATTGACGGTTTGTTCTAACTGATTGCGAAAGACATCTTTTAATGATGTTTTAGAGTCAGAAGATAGCGCGTCAAGAATTTCTTTGTTAAACTGGTTCATAGGGAAAGCCTCCGTTTTGATTGTGTTTAGCGATTTAATCATACGGGGAAGGCTTTCCCTTTTTCAATTTAATTTAGAAATTTACACAAAATATTTTACACTCCCATTTTTGGAGATTAGTTCGAAAAATGATACAGTAAATAATATTTTAGGTTCAATTTAAAACTTTCAGTAAGTTTAGGAAAAGGGAATATTGCTTAAAGTCGAGCCCTTAGAGTTAGGTAGTACTAATTCTAAGGGCTCAAGTTATTTCTGGTACTTCTTAATCAATCATTTCGACAATTTTTATGCTCAAGACATATGTCCTCAAAAACGAACAAAAAATCCACCATTTTTCTGAAACCGCTATCATTTTAGGGACCGGTGTCATAGAATCAGTAAGTAGATTTACGTATCATATTAAGTAATGAGAGGGCAGAACTATGAGCATTGAAAAGATATACGCGGCAATCAACTCGGACCCAGCCGTTCATAAAGTCATGGCCAACGCTCCTTTAAAAATCATTGAGCGCATGCGGGTCGTCGAGTTTGAGATTGGTGAATTTAATCTGCGGCAAGGCGAATCATATGATGAAACGTATCTGCTGGTCGCGGGTCGAGTCAAGGTGTATCTGGATTCGGCAAACGGCAAGTCGGTAGTGCTGGATGTCTACCGGCCGGGGATGTTTCTTGGCGAGCAGGAAGCGGTGATCAACAAGCCTTACAGCGCGTCGATCATTAATATCACGCCGGTGCGGCTGCTGAAGATTGACAACCGGGATTTCGTGGCCTGGCTGAATAACGATCAGCAATTTGCCAACCGGATGATCAGCTACCTTTCCGAACAGGTCTATCATCTTACCAAACGGACGGAGCGCTACAGCCTGTATTCAGCCATGCAGCAGATCGGTCTGGAGCTGATGCGTTCGGCTAAGGAAAAACGGCTAATCTCGCGCGAGCAGCTGACATACGAGGTCGACACGTCATACCGCAATATCAATCGGGTTCTTAAACGGCTGTCAGAGCTTGGAATCATTGATGCTTCAAAGCCTGCCATCAAGATTTTGAATGTTGAGGAACTACAGCGGATTATCAAAACGGAGGAATAGCAATGAGTGAAGAAGTACAACCACACACGCAACTGACGACGGCAATCAATACTGATCGGGCAATCATCATGGGTGACCCGGCTCGTGTCGACAAAGCGGCTAAATTGTTGGATAATGCCAAGGAATGGGCATACAACCGCGAATACAAGTCTGTGATCGGCGAATATCGCGGTCAGCGCATTCTGCTGATGTCAACGGGTATCGGCGCGCCATCAGCCGGAATTGGCGTTGAAGAGCTGCACAACGTTGGCGTCAAAAAAGTCATTCGGGTTGGCTCAGCCGGTGCCATGCAGACGGGAATCGGTCTGGGCGAGCTGATCATTGGCGAAGGCGCCGTTCGTGACGATGGTCTGACCAAGCAATACGTGCCGGCAATGTACCCAGCCGTACCTTCTTTCAAATTGATGACACTGGCTCACAAGTACGCTTCTGACGCAGTCTATGGCATTATTCGCTCGCACGATGGCTTCTACATGGATGACAACGCGGAAACCGAAGCCTACTGGTCATCCAAGGGCATCGTGGGCGCAGACATGGAATCTGGCGCGATGATGACGATTGGACGCCTGCGTGGCATGGAGACGCTGTCGATTCTAAACAATGTCGTGCTCTATGAAGGTGATTTGGCGGCCGGCGTCAACAGTCTGGTCGATGGCGAGGAACTGATGGCTAAAGGGGAAATCGCATCGCTCAAACTGGCCATGGACATTCTGAGTGACGATTCAATTAAAGAATAGAAAAGAAACGGGGGAATCAATAATGGGACAAACGCAAGCACACCACAGCTGGCTGTACAATCAGCTGTTTACCAACTGGAAGAAGTTTGAAATTATTTATGTTAGCGTATTGGTGGCATTGCAGATTATCGTCTATCTCATCGTTCCCGACAGCATTATCGGGATGATTTCTGGGGTCGCAGGGACGCTTTGTCTGGTCTATGGGATGAAAGGGCGTAAGATTACGTTCATCTTCGGGATCGTTCAATGTCTGGCCATGACCTACATTGCGTGGATCAGTCACGCTTATGGATCGTTTGCGATGGACATCTTCTACGTAATCTCGCAGCCGATTGGATGGTACATGTGGGGTCATGATGAGGCTACCAAGCGCTTTTCGCCAAAAGTTCGCCGCTTGATCTTCCTGGGCGCGTTCGTTGCCTGGGCAATCGGCTGGTGGGTTCTGGCGATGGTTCACGGCCAGCTGCCATACTTTGACTCCATCAACTTTGTCGTCAGCTTTATCGCACAGCTGCTCTACATTATGAAGTACCAAGAAAACTGGTCGCTGTGGATCATCGTCAACGGTGCCAACATCATCTACTGGGGCATCTTAGCCGTTCAAACGATGATGGGGACCAACCACATCGGCTCACTGGGTGCCAGCCTGTCACAAATCGCATTGCAGTTCGCGCTGCTGTTCAACTCGCTGTACGCTACGAAGGTTTGGGCTAGCGGTGAGGCCGACAATGAAGGTGGTGCCGGCAAGGACGGTGACAAGTAATGACGGAGCCAAAATTCAAACGCGTTTTTGCTATCGTGCTGGACTCGGTTGGGACGGGCAATGCGCCTGACGCGGCCAAGTTTGGTGATGAGGGCGCTGATACGCTGGGCGATCTTGGTCATGCCTGGAAGGGTGCGCTAAAGCTGCCTAACCTGGCTAAGCTGGGTCTGAGCAATCTGCGCGTGGCACCAATAGAGGGCATCCCCGCCGCTGATAAGCCGCTGGGATGGTATGGCCGTATGGATGAGATTTCCGCCGGTAAAGACAGTATGGACGGTCACTGGGAAATGATGGGCCTGCCCGTTGAAAAAGAGCTGTCGACGTTCCCTGATGGCTTTCCAGACGAGATTATCGAAAAGATTGAGCAGTACTCGGGCCGCCCAGTAATCGTCAATAAACCATACTCTGGCACGCAGGTCATTCATGACTATGGCGAGCGTCAAATGGACACTGGCGAGCTGATCATCTACACTTCCGGCGATTCTGTGATGCAGATCGCGGCGCATGAGGACGTCATCCCGCTGGAAGAACTGTATGACATCTGCCGTTACGCGCGGACGCTTGTAAACGGGCCGGAGTACATCGTTGGTCGGGTCATCGCGCGGCCTTTCGTAGGACCGGACAAGAACCACTTCGCACGGACAGCCAACCGACATGACTTCAGTCTAGAGCCAACCGGCAAGACGGATCTGGACCTGCTGCACGAGGCTGGCTACAAGGTCATCGCGATTGGCAAGACCAACGACATCTTCTCTGGTCGCGGCATTGATCAGGCTTACCATAACGAAAGCAACATGGACGGGATGGATCACGTTGATGAGGCGCTGGAAAAGGACTTCACTGGCTTCTGCTTCACGAACCTGGTCGACTTTGACACCATGTATGGCCACCGCCGCGATCCAAAGGGCTTTGGTCAGGCGCTGATGGACTTTGATCAGCGTTTGGGTCATGTTCTGGCGGCGCTGCGTCCTGATGATCTGCTGCTGATTACGGCTGACCACGGCAATGATCCATGTTTCAAGGGCACGGATCACACGCGCGAGGAAGTACCGCTGCTGGCTTGGTCGGCAAAGATGCAGACGTCCGGCAGCCTCGGCGTTCGCTCAACGTATGCCGATCTTGGCGCCACGATTTTGGATAACTTCCATCTCAAGGCCCTACACGGCACGAGTTTCTTGGATAAATTGAATTAATAATAAAATACCGAACGGAAATAGTCTCTTTAGCTAGTTCTGCTCGGTATTTTTTCAATGATTATTTGGAAAATGAGTCTATAAATTTACGATTTTAGAATTTTTTAAACGTGTAGTAGGACGATTTAGAAAATATTGTGGCGTTTTGTAAAATTATAATTATTCTCTCTAGGATTTTCATATACTACAAGGTGTTTTATATGACTGCGTCCAGCATTGCAAAAGGCTTCCCTCATTATTTCCTTAATGTGTTTAGGATTGGTGTTAGACAACAGTTGAATTGTTGTAATGCCATTTTCCTTAGATTTATTTACTTGATCTATGAAAATTTTGACTAATTCTG
Organism: Limosilactobacillus mucosae; assembly: GCF_013423865.1. Classification (NCBI taxonomy): domain Bacteria; kingdom Bacillati; phylum Bacillota; class Bacilli; order Lactobacillales; family Lactobacillaceae; genus Limosilactobacillus; species Limosilactobacillus mucosae. The sequence continues at coordinate 8,256 of NZ_CP058955.1, forward strand.
GATTATAGGCTCGTCTTCCTAGGTTAACTTTGCCATTGATCATAGTTTGCAAGACGACATAGCTATGGTTTTTGATAGTTGAAGGTAATGTATTCAAATTTATAGGATAGGTATCGGAAATAATAATTGAAAGGATTTTGTCATCCTCAGCATCACTCCTTATTTCTGATACTTTGATTGAAGTATCTTTACTGGCATCTATTACTTCTGGAACGTCAATAGATAATCTGGCCCAATTATTATATAGGTAATCAATATATTGCCAAGTTGGAATATTGGCCGCGCTCCCCTTATGACAATAACCTATCGCAGCTGCAAGCTTAATGATAAATGAAGGTACTAAGTAATACGTGTTTGGGAGCAATAATCTTTCTTTTCCGATGAATTTAAAGATAATGAGCATTGCGTAATAGGATAGGATTAGGGAAATAAAGAGCCTAATAAACCAGGGATGTATTGATAGCTTATAGTCAATACCAAGAGTGTTGAGAGTGACTTTTGAAACGTTTCGAAAAAAATAGTAAATCGTGGATGCTAATGAAATTGTTGCTATGAGAGGTTTAGTTTGGAGAGCTATAAATCTATAAGTCTTTACCTCTCTTAGATTATTTTTGTTATTGTGGATGCTCACCATTTCCATACCATCTCCCAGTAATTAAAAATAGTTCGTAAAAATAAAGCCATTCTTTTGTCCAGGCTATGATCGAAGTATCCAGTCTGTCCCCAAATCTGAATTCAGCATGGCCAAAATTATTTTTATATAGGCATAGTGAAACATAACCATGCTCTGAATTTGACTTGCTTACAAAAATGTGTGGAATTTTGAGGAGATCTTCTTTTTGAAAAAAAGGACTATAGACTCTAACGGATATGCTCCATCCTTTGGAAATGAATACAACCGAATACTTCGATCCGTTGCTATTAGCCCTTAATTGTGCATATACGAAGAAGTCTCCTTTTGCATTAATATGGTTTCGATTATCTGGAAACGTTTCATTTAGACGTTTGAAATATCTGATTTTAATTGGATGGTTTCTTCTTGCAGTCACCCCAAAACGTATGTGGCCTTGCTGTTTTGTCATTAGTTCCTCCTTCAAATACTCCATCATGATTTATCGAAACCTGTCCTTCTTTTTGGAGTTGTTGGGCCTAGAATAAAAAGTGTACAAGTTAAATAGAGACTCTGATTTAGTATAATTAAGGAAGTAAATTGGAGGATCAAATAATGACGAAGCACAGTTATGACAAGGAATTTAAGGAACAGGCCGTTCAGTATTACTTAGATAACAAGGATCACATGACCATGAATGAAATAAGTAAGAATCTAGGTATTGGGGCTAGTACATTACATAAATGGATTAAGCTGTTTACTGAGACTGGGGAGTTTGGCCGTGGCTCTGGTAATTTTGCCAGCGATAAGGACAAGGAGATTGCACGACTAAAGCGTCAACTTCGTGACGCTGAAGGAGCGATCGAAGTATTAAAAAAATCAATCGGGATTCTGAGCAAGTAACTACCGAAAAGGTATACCAAGAAATGGACGTTCAGCACGCTTTGGAATCCCACCCTTCCATCAATGGTATGTGTGATTATGTTGGAATCTCAAGAAGTGGTTACTATCAACGAGAAAAGCGTCATAATCACCAATCACCGCGAAAGCTTCGGAAGAAGTTTATTCAAGGTGAAATTAAAGCAATTTGGCTCAAAAGCCTTTGTATTTACGGTGCCGGCAAAATCACCCAAGAACTTCGCTCAAAAGGATATAAGATCGCTGAACGAACTGTTGGTAAGTATATGCGTGAACTTGGCATTCACGCCGTTTACCTAACCCCTTGGACGACTACCACTCGCAATTCTAAGTTTGATAAACAGCTAATAAATATTTTAGACGAGCAGTTCAATCCATTGCGACCAAACGCCGTTTGGTGCATTGACACCACTTATATTCCAGTTCATGACGGATTCGTTTATTTAACCAGTATTATGGACTTGTACTCCCGACGGATCATTGGTTGGGACTTATCTGAAACCTTGGAGGTATCGAATGTCATCCCACTTATTGAAAAGACTAAGCACAGTCGCCATATTAGCAAGCCATTAATCATGCACAGTGATCGTGGTAGTCAGTTTACGTCTGAAGCTTACAATCAAGTTACAGCTAGCATGACATTAAGCTATTCAAAGAAAGCTTATCCTTGGGATAATGCCTGCATTGAGTCGTTTCACGCCTTGATTAAGCGTGAATGGATAAATCGGTTTAAAATCCATTCATACTCCGAAGCTAAACGACTAGTTTTTCAGTACATTGAAACGTTTTACAACACAGTTAGAATTCACAGTCACTGTGGATTCAAATCACCAAAGCAACTTGAAGATGAGTATCAAACTCAAATTCAAAATTTAGTCGTGGCATAGGACAAAAAAGTCTCTATTTAAATTGTCTATTTTATTGACAGGGGACCAGTCAAAATATTTGGCTGCCAGGCTCGGCTTTACTCCGCGCTCTGGTCTCCCCTCCGGCGGGCCGCATGTGCCATGCTTACCGTCGCCTCGGGTGAGCCCTATTGCTGCTCCGTGTCGCCGAGCCTGGTGATGGGGCCTGCATACTCATCTGGTAGTTCTGAATAACATAAGCAATTCCTTTTTTGGGAGAATCTTTCTGTGGATCTTAAGTCGTCAAACACGGCTTGGGGTCCCTTTTTTATTCTCTTTAGCTCTCCGGTTTACAGTAAACAAAAAGAGCCTCATCGCGGAATATTTCCGTAATGAAGCGGTAAGCAGCACGATACCTAACCAAGTTTATAGATAGTTTGAAGGGAATTTAGATGTTAGGTTAGTTAAAGTGGTATAAATTTACTTTCACTTCACTCTCAAAACAATCCTCAGCAATCAAGGACGTACTTCCTCAATCTTGGCACAAATAGGTGTTTCAAAATCATTATAATATAGTATAATCAATTCATTAGGCATCAAGAATTAGGGAGAGATACATATACCATTGGAAGATTTTGAATTCAAACGTGATGGCAATACGCTGAAGGCTTTTGACAAGGCAACTGGCGAACTTATCGATTCCGGCGAGTACGTTGAGGTTGCCAGTCACAAGCAGAAACGGCGCTTTGTCGCATTTGAGAAGTACTCATATAAGAAGTTTGAACTGGAAGAAAAGCTCTGGGTTGGCGCGGATTTCCTCAAACGCAACCTGATGAGTTCGGTCCGTTATTTTAACGCGCCGGTGCTGGGCTGCCGGACCTATTTCAACAAGGAGGATGTTGATCGGTGGGTGGCTGACAACTTTCTGCCATACCGACGAACGATCGCGCTTTGTCTCAGTGATTTGACCCCCGAAGAGCAGGAATGGGTTAAAGGATTTGCCAATCGATACAACGAACGGGCAAACCAGCTAAACCTTAAACGAAATCCAAATGAGAAAAAGCAATTTATCAAGGATATGCGCAAGGAATGGGTTGATTATATCGGTCATGAGCAGGCTAACCGCCGCATGGCCATGTTTCAGCCGGTAGAAACACCTGATCGCACGGCAATCTATCCACCTGTTCAAATTCAAGACGGGCAGTATCGTTTTCGACTGGATCACGTGGGAGATGTCAAGCCGCTGCCAAAGGGTAATATGTCTGAAATCACGATGACGCGCCGAGCATATATGATCAATGGCAGTACGATTGAGTGGAAGTTTGGCAAAGGTTTGCGTCCCAAGACTCTATTTGAAGTCGAGAAGCTGCCAGATGACGCGATGTGGCGGTTATTTTCTCGTAAGGTACGCAGCATTGTCTCTCAAATCTATTCAACGACCAGCTACAAACTTTATCTCAAAAATGGCGGCAAACGCAGATAGGGATAGAAAAGCGTCCAGACATGGGCGTTTCTATTTGTGTTGAATTTTTGTAGTTATAATATAGTGCAACATATTTAAAAAGACAAAAGAAAGCGCTGTAATATCAATGAAGGGTTAGCCCATCCCTTCAGAAATTTCATCTCACGAAATTTTTCACCCAATTCACATTGATTTTGTTTCGCTAGATAGATGATTAACGATCTCATTCCGCTTAGTTGATTATCCAGAATCGTCTCACTGACTGCCAGTGGGGCGATTTTTTGTTGCGAGATTAGGCGAATGTCCCAAATGCCTGATTGGTTCGTGCATCGCGGCAGGTGATATATCCGTATTGATGGTTGGCGCGCGGCTGTCTGAGCCAGACGAAGCCGCCGTGACGCGACCAGGCATCATAGCTTACGATGACGCCCGCCGGCAGCATGGCGATAATTGCTGAATTGGTTCGCGCTCCCCAGCGAAGGTGCAGCGGCATGCCCAACAGAAAGCTGCCTTTTTCCTTGTGCCAAGTATCGCCCAGCTCATCAACCCATGAATCGGGAACGGGAATCTCAATCTTCGGCGTTGGTGCCTGTTCAACCTGGATCGCGAGCTGACCATCCGCGTAGCCAATCTTAGGGTCGGTGTAGTAGCCATGGAAATCGTAGGACATGTCGATGCCGATGCCGTGTACCAAAAAGCTGTTGGTGAACTGCCAGGTACCGACATTGGGAACGCCAGGCTGCGACTTACCATAGTTGGCCACCCAATCGTTTTGGCAATCAGCTCCGATTGAATCAGCCGCTTTTCCCAGAACCAGGACGCCATCGAATACACGTCCACGTTTAAGTGTTTCTGATCGATCAAGTACTGCAGAAACGCGTTGACGTCAGCGGTCGCGTAATGGGCAAGGGCGTCATCTTCCGCATCCACCGCCAAGACGCTTTCCTTACCCAATCCCAGCGCGGTTGCATTTTGGTAGAACCACTTGGCCTCATTGATGGCATCCTGCCGACCGTTGAAACGAGCATAGTGATAGCCATGCACGAGCAGTCCTGCTGCCCGCGCGTTGCTTATCTGCGCCTTGGCTTTAGGATTGATATAGGCATCCCCATCCGCAGAGCCTTGCGTAATCTTGACGATAACCGCCTTGACTCCTTGATTCTTCAATGCTTGGAAAAATGCCGGCTCATCAGGCTGATAGCTGCTGATGTCGGCAACTAACGGAAAACTGGTCATAAAAACATCCTCCTTTTGCTGTTATATTATAAATAGACTGATATGAAAAAGCCGAACCACGATTCTTGATTAGCAATCCATGCCCGACTATAATAAAGACGTAAATAAAAGGGCCTGACGCCTGCACAGCGCCAAGCCCACGTTGTCATCATCGACAGCGCCTTACTTCATGAATAGCAGAAATAAAGCACCGTCCCAGTCGCCAAACTGCGGGACGATGCCTTTTTTATTCTCTCGGCTTCTTCGGCCAGAGAAAGACTACCGCGATGACCAGCGCCAGAAAGCAGACGGTTCCCAACGCGGCCAGTTGCACGGTTTCCGGCAGGCCAGGCAGCGCACTGAGCACTTTTGCCAAGCCCGCGAACGGATCAAGGTCTGACATCATGCGAGCTCCTTCCCGAAAGAAGGCGGCCCAGAGCAGTCAAAACGACTTTCATCATGGCAATCGCCTCCCCTCATAATGTTTCCAGAAGAAGCAAAGCGCTGCCATCAGACAACACCTTAATTATATTGACTTCAATAGGGGATACCAATTCTTTTGCGTGATAAGTCATTTTATTATTAGTTATTGTTATAATATAGTATAATTATTAACGGTTGGACGGTTATCCCCATTCTCGCCCAACTCAAACGCCTGTATATCAATAGTTTGCTGCATGTTCCGACTAATCATTGTTGGTCATTCGTTCATATAATAGTAGTCACTGACGTCCGCGTTTTCCTCAGCGCGGGCGTTTTTGGTCGTCTTCATATGATATATTAAAGATAACTACATATACTAAGGGGAAAACTTCATGTCAGAGATATATCCATTGGGAGAGTATAAGGATAAATATATAGAGCTGCTGGATGACTACGAGTTTAATCCAGGTGATACCGTGGCCATGGGAAATCTGATTGGGTTCCTGTCTGACTACATTTACAGTCCGGTAGAATACCTGTTTCTGGATGAAGAAATTAACCAGATTCTAGTCAATAAGCGACTGATGCTGGAGAAGCTGATTGAAGTGTTATTGGACAGCAATCATGATGACATTTCAATGCTGATCAATCTGCAGTTCGCGCAGGCTTTGTTCTTTCGAGGAGATTGGAAAACATCAGGTAATATATATCACAGCATTTTGAAATGGGAGCTGGGGCGTGCCGAAATGGGGGATGCCGATTTTGAAGATATCGATTTCAATGACTTGGTTCTGCGGCTGATTCATAATATCTGTACCATCTGTCATCTAAGTGGAAATGCCGATGGTGCCGATAGCATCAAACGCAGCGCGCAAGGTATCTTCAACATTAACTTGAATTTTACCAACGATTTATGCAAAATCATCCCGAATATGAAGAAATCACTTCAAAACAGCTGTACCTGCTTCATAATGATTCATCCTCGCTTTACTTGGTCGATGGTCCAAGCGCGTCTGACTATGGTGATCTTTTGGAAGCAATGGAATTCGACTTGGAGGATAATCCAGGCAGCGTGGAGAATCTGAAGCTTTCCGATGAGCCTTGTCTGCTTACTGTCAGCGATGATCAACAAAGTGTTTTTGCAGGCTCTCTTGATGGCAATGGCGCTGGTTCGTTCATCTTCTGGTTAGAAAATCCAATGGCTGAACCGGCAGAATCAACCGATGATGGTACGGATAGCGTAGAATCTTCAACGATGGCTGATGAAGAACAGACGGCTGATGATAATAGCATCACGAAAACTGCTACTGCTGAAGAGGATGACGCTACCTTAGAAGAACTTCTGGCTCAGCTGAATGATCTGGTCGGTCTCGATTCCGTTAAGAAAGATGTTAACTCATTGATTAACCTGCTCAAGGTCCGCAAGATTCGGGAACAGCGCGGAATCAAGCAGCCTGCCATGTCGCTGCACCTGGTATTCTATGGCAATCCAGGGACCGGCAAGACCACCGTTGCGCGTTTGTTGGCTAAAATCTACCATAAAATGGGGATTCTCTCCAAGGGTCAGCTGGTTGAAGTCGATCGGTCCGGACTGGTTGGCGGTTATGTCGGGCAGACAGCGATCAAGACCAAGAACGTGATTGATCAGGCACTGGGCGGGATTCTGTTTATCGATGAGGCCTACACGCTCGCATCGGGAAGCGGCAGCGACTTTGGTCAGGAAGCCATTGATACGCTTTTGAAGGCCATGGAGGATCACCGTGATGACTTTATCGTGATCGTTGCCGGCTATCCAAATCAGATGGCCACCTTCCTGGCATCCAATCCCGGCTTGAAGTCACGCTTCAACAAGTACTTGGAGTTTGAGGACTATGAACCTGCTGAACTGTTGGAAATGTTAGACAAGATGTGCGCCCAGTATGGGGTAGAGCTGACTGACGAAGCACGCGACTACGCCATGAATCTTTTTCAGACGACCTGTGCCAACCGACCAGACGACTTTGCCAATGGTCGCGCGGTCAGAAACTTCTTTGAGGATGCCTTAACCGCGCAAGCTAATCGTCTGGCTGCCGAAAATGACTTTGATGAGGGCCTCTCGATCATTAAAGCCATTGATCTGGCCAATGCCGAACTCGCTTAGCTGCAATGACATTTTTTTGCAGACCGGCTAATTTAAAAACGCTTTAGACTAGAGTATAATCATTCTTGAGGGTATGGTTTCCCCTCGCTTAAATTGTCTGCTAGCTATTATTCAATCCTTATATAACTAGCACTTACCATTCATATAGCGCCTTGCCTGGTCTGGCAAGGCGTTTTCAAATTGCAATGACGATTGAAATCAGCTATAATTATGGCGTAAACAAAAAGGCTAACGTGAGGGAACACGTTAGCCCGAATGTCCTTGAAAATCGACAGTGCTTACACTTTAAACTAAATTAAGAATGTACAACACCATCTTAGAGCTGCCACTCATAAAGATGGTTTTTCTTTTTGGTCAGAAATGACTGACCATGTAGCAACCGGCTATGAGGGAAGCAATCACAATGATTACGACCGTGGCCAAAGCTGCATATTGAACGCCGATCGGTAAGCCATGCAGTTCGTGAAGAACAGCGGCAAGACCTTTTAAGTCGGCGCCATCTTGATGTCGGTTTGACACTTATGGATCCCTTTCATAATGATGGGAAGCGTCGTGTGTTTTTTCAACTCCTTCATTGGCATCGCTCCCTTCGAAAAGCGAAGCACCGCCAATGTTCTTGGACAAAAATATTATACCATAATCGAGTCAGCGGCTAACTGGCTCGATTTTTTAGTGCATTTCGATAATTGCCTCTCAGACGAAACGTAATGGATAACTTACCCATCTATTTAAGTTTCAGTGCGTCTGAGAGGCGATTTTTGCATTTCGGAGATTTGGGCTGCTTGATCGGCCATGATCATGATAGAAAGTGTTATTTCTATCAAATAACACTTCGCAAAAGGTGGTTTAAAGGCATCCGTTTTTATGATAAAATTAAGACATGTTATTTATTTCTATATAGCAAAAATGATACCTATCGATTTTTCGAAAAATTGAGTGGAGTGACAGGATGACCAGACTGATTGACGATGTATTTAAAAACCAAAAATTCATCCCCGAGCTGATGAGCGAATTTGGCTTTCAGAAAACTAAGGATACTTATACAGCGGAATACGGGAAGAAATCATAATAATACGCTGAGATGGAGAAAGAAGCGAATGTCAAAGCTAAATATTAATTAGAAGAGTATAAAGAATCTCTTCACTGAAAAGAACACGGATTTTCCGATACCGGACTATCAGAGGCCATACGCCTGGGGAGAAAAGGAATGCCAGACATTATAGGACGACCTGTTTCTCTTTGCGTTCCCGGACAACGACTGCGACAAGTTCGACAGCGACACTGACGAGGATTTCCTCGGCCCGATAGTCACATTCAAGAACGAGGACGGCAAAAAGGAAATCATCGATGGTCAGCAACATTAACGACGCTCATGCTCCTACTCCGCGCATTCTACGACAAGTACGGCAGCATGAAAAACGACAAAGCACTCAAGACGAGCAAGCTCATCGAACAGTGCATCTGGAAAACGGATGAGTTCGACGAGCCGAATAAGTCAGCCTTAAAGATTGATTCAGAGGTTGCTACTGACAGCGACAAGGAGCAGTTCCTCAATATTCTGAAAACCGGTATCGTTGATGACAACTGGAAAAGCAACTATGCAAACAACTACAGGTTCTTCAAAAAGAAGTGTCTGATGAATGGATAAAAACAGCTGGTATCTTCAGTTCTACTGTATTATCGGCTCTTACTGGAGTGGCTGTAGCAAGTTCGTGGCTCTTAAAGGCAATAACAGATTCAGGAAAGAATGGAGTTAAAAAATGAATTCGGATACTAAGGGCATAAAAAAGAAAGATATGGTGTTTCAGAGTGTGGATTCACTTCAGCCCGTTGTGAATGTAATTAATGAAGCTGCGGCGGCACTGAATGATAAAAACAGAACCATTAAAGAAAGCTCTATACCGGAGGTTTTGGCGGGTGCATTAGGTGCCGGAATCGGTGGTGTTGGCTCTTTTGCAGCGCTGTATGGATTGGGAGTAGTTGGTTTGTCTGCAGCTGGGATTACATCAGGACTTGCAACAGCAGGTTCGCTTATCGGTGGAGGAATGGTTGCCGGCGTTTTTGTATTAGCCGCACCAGTTGCTATTCTCGCTGCAGGTGGTGTGGGCTTAGCCAGCCATCTGAAAAATAAGCAGCTCCAGCAGGAAAAAGAAAGATTGTATAAAGAGGCCCTAGCAAAACATGAAGCAATTATTGAGGCTCTCAAAAAGGAAGCAGACGCTGATAAGGAAAGAATGGATTACTTGCAGAGTCTCAATATATTGCTACAACAGGCAATTATTGATTTGAAAAATGACCTGGGCGTTGCTTGAGAACGATCGCAGTGAACAATAACGAAGATGATGATTATAAGAACACACCAGCCGATAATACAACTCTAATTATCCAGAACCGCCACGAAATGAATGGGGAACGATAATATCTTGGGCGGCAGCAGCTGTTGGCACTGTATTTGGGTTTAGTTCAGCTATTCAAACGTAAAAAGGAAGAGAAACGCCATCGCGAGGAAGAGCGGTTAGAGCAGGAAGCAATCCAGAAACAAGATGCTGAGATAAAAGATCTGTCAAATCAAACCGAGAAGGCTGAGCATCTTGGGACAATAAACGAGGTATTGGTTAAAGCACTAGAGGCTGAGAAAGAAAAGAGCGAGGGATCAGATGAACAGGAATAAAAATAATGACACTGATCAACAAATGGCAAAGGTGATCATGTATCATGATCAGCAGTTAAAAAACATTCATTTTCCTGATTCGTCTGCAACGGATGATGAAATCCGACGCAGTGAAGTGCTTCTTAAAAGTCTTGGATATGATTTGCCTTCAAAGAATGAGGTAGCAAATAAACGTAATAACGAAGTAATAGTAGTGCCGAATTGGGATGAACTATGCGCAGAGGCAAATCAATATATAACAGGGAAATGTGATATCCGAGCGCTATTTACAGAAGATGAGCTGAGGCAAAATGAAGAAGCCATTCGTCTGTTAAACAGAGATTTCAAACAGATCTATCACATGGACAAGGTTGACTATGCGATTTCCATTCTTGCCGGTTTGGTTGGTTCAGCGGTTGATATTTTACTCGTTGGCATTCCGAAGAAAACGCCGGATGGTCTGAAAGCCGGACCATTATCAGATTTTGTCAGGGATTATTTTGATAAAAAATATCCCGAAGAGGAAATGCAGAAGCTAGCCAATTCCAAGATAAGCAAAGTTCCTTTTGATGCACAGGACAATCGTCATACGAGAATCTATGTTGAGGGACTGTCAGCATATTATCATCGGTTATTACAACTTGGTCATGATCCGGTTCTTGGTTTCATATTCGGTGTGTCAGATATTCTGAACGGAACAATGACTACAATCGATAAAAATGGGAAAGTTGTATGTCAAGTGATGGAAAACTACGCGGACAGAAGGGAGAGCGATACCTTTCTGGCTCTTGCAAAACAAATCATACATTTTAAATCTGATATCACTACATCAATGGGGTTACCAGCTCCGTTTATGAGTCTGCTTAATCTGCTTCAGTTCGGGAAAATTGGTGACTATGATCAGACCATCGCTGAAATCGTTCAAGGAATGTACTATGAAGGATATGATTTTATTCATTTCTGCTCAATGTCCGTGCCGGTGATGTTGATAGAGGTTATTACACGGATGGGATATGCCTTAAAAAGAATTAATGAAGGGCATTCTGTAAAAGACTCTATACCTGTATCGTTAAAACGAGAAACGCATCCGAAGTTGGCTACAATGCTTTTTATAAGTCATTCTCTTGCTACAGCAGCTAATGCCGGAAAGGTATATTTTTCTAAAAACCCAATGTCGATTAATTACCCGCAGTGGTTGGCATTTGCGAAATATGTTTACTCACAGATGAAATGGGTACTGCTTGAAAAACCAGAAATGCGGGCGGATTATGTCAGTGGCAAAATTTATAACGAGATGCAGGAAGTATTTGATCAAGTGGACCGTAATTTTGCCGAATACACCCATGATAAGATCGTGATTTATAATTAGGTGAATATAAAAAAGATTACAAATAAGCAGTATGAAGAATACCAGAAGCTGCTGGATGATAAGAGGCATGGCCGTATGTTAACGCCGGAAACGTTGATATCATAAATCTGAAAAGCAACACGCTGCCAGTTGACGGTCAGTCCGTTTTTCCGGCCTACCATATGAATCATAAGTACTGGATTTCAGTCGTACTTGACGATCAGCTGGACGATGATAACGTAATGAGACTGATTGATGAAAGCCTCCGTTTGACGGGAAAGCAGGGGTGATTAAATGCGGCAAATCGTACTGCCAATCAAGGATGATGAGGTACTCAAGCAGGTACAGGACACGCTGTTGAACAACTTCAAGTCTGGCCGGCGCAACTACACCATCTTTCAAGTCGGCAAGGCAACTCTGCTGCGGGTCAGTGACGTACTGCGGCTTAAGCAGGAGGACGTTTTCGATGACTATGGCGCCATTAAGCAGCACGCGTTCATCAAGGACAAGAAGACCGGCAAGCGGAACACGCTCTACCTCAAGCCGGTGATGATGGACCTGGTGATGTATCAGCAGTGGCTTAAGCGCAACAGCTATGAGGGTACAACGGAATGGCTGTTTCCTTCTACCACGCGGCCGCAGAAGCATATTGACGAGCGCCAGTTCTATAACGTGATGGCCAAGGTCGGGGATCTGTTGGATATCAACTACCTGGGCACGCACACGATGCGCAAGACTGGAGCCTATCGCGTGTACGTCCAGTCCAACTACAACATTGGTCTGGTCATGAAGCTGCTGAACCATTCCAGCGAAGCCATGACCTTGGCATACCTGGGGCTTGATCAGGTCAGCCGTGAGCATATGCTGGATAAGATTGATTTTGGGTAAATGAAAAGCAGACGCGCCAAGGGTTTTGGTGTGTCTGCTTTTAAAGTTATAAGTTCTTAGTTGTTCCAGTGATACTCATGATAATTCTGAATCCCAGTGTAGCTAATTATATTGCACTGAGTTCGTACTTAACATAGCATGAAGAGCAATCTAATAGAGCATAGTGTCTCTCATTTCCTTAGGTATCTCCGGCAAACGCCTGCCTGTCTTGACAGCTTTTCTTAATTTTTGAATTGCTATCATGTCTGCCACTGGATCGGGATTTAATGGGTCAACAAGTGGCATCAGCCTCTCAACTGATCCTTTGCCAAATCTATCTTCATATTCTTTAAACGCTTTTTCTAGCTCTTTTCCGGGATCATCATAAAACTTCATGCCCTTTGGAATTGCTCTTGCCATGTATTAACCTCAACTTTATCAATAAATAATGTCCTTATAATACTTATCGTATATTTCATCATCTGTCAGCAGGTCATCAATTGACATTTTCTTTTTGATACAGCATTCAATCAGTTCAATATCGTGAGGACCATAAACTGGCCATGGTTGGTGAAACATAGATACATATTCTTTGATCGCCGCATAAGTTTTGTCATCCCAACCTCGATAGATTTCCATGATTTCATCATCAGTCATTTCATCATGCCTTCTTTCAAGTTATGCTGAACAAATTACAGATCTTAGTCTCCCAAAGTTAACACCGAAAATAATAAATAGTTTCGCAACAATCACGCTTTCATTTATTCTAATCGTCCTTCTTAGATCCGTCATCATTTTGTGAGTTTTTCTTAGCCCCGTCATCAAAGAACTCTTTGATGATCCTGGCTGCTGAACCACTAAGAATGACTGGCCTGCTCTCGCGCGTAATCCTTTTCCAAACGAAGAACGAACGCACAAAAACAATCACACTGATGCTGCCGCCAATCATAAAGAAATACTCATTCGCGTAGGCGCGCATCGTTAGGAAACCAACCAAAAAAGCTAGTACCATCTGACCCAAAGCAAGTCTTCCCTGCTTAAGCTTTCTTCTCGACCCTAGGATCCCCATTTTCCATCTCAATCGACTGCGTTTGTCGAATCTGGACTTGTTTTCTAAATTACGAGACAACTGTTCTCTTTCATTTAAAAGTCGAACTGCCAATGCCGCCATCATCAATATAACCGCAATCCCTAAAGCTCTTACCGCAATACTCATCATACCGCCCCTAACGTCTTACTTCACGTTCCCAATCAGATCGGGAATGCTTGTTTGTATATTAAGGATAACTCAATTCAGCGATATCTTCTGCTTGATCGTGAGGAATGTTGGCGCAAATTATATATGCGATATAAAATTCTAGGGAGTGTAAAATATTTTGTGTAAATTTCTAAATTAAATTGAAAAAGGGAAAGCCTTCCCCGTATGATTAAATCGCTAAACACAATCAAAACGGAGGCTTTCCCTATGAACCAGTTTAACAAAGAAATTCTTGACGCGCTATCTTCTGACTCTAAAACATCATTAAAAGATGTCTTTCGCAATCAGTTAGAACAAACCGTCAATACATTACTTCAAGAAGAATTGTCGGCAGTCTTAGGCTACCAACCCTATGAGCGTAACGACAGTTCCGCTCATGGGGACAACGCCAGAAACGGATCGTATCAGCGAACCATCGATACTGAATTTGGACCAATCAATATTACGGTTCCGCGCGATCGTAAGAATAAATTTCGTAACGCTTTATTCGAACCATATTCACGGCGGACAGATACTCTGGAATCGATGATCATTAAAATGTATTCCAAAGGCATCACGACTCGTGAAATAGCTGATTTAGTTGAGCGCATGTATGGCGATTACTATTCACCAACTACCGTTTCAAATATTACTAAGCAAGTTGGCAACTTGGTTGAAGAGTTTCATAACAGGACCTTTAAGCACTCACAGTATGTTTGCGTGTTCTTAGACGCTACTTATATTCCGCTCAAGCGCGGAACTGTTGAGCGCGAAGCGGTTAATATCGCGATTGGAATTCGTAGTGACGGCGGTAAAGAAGTCTTAGACTTCTCGGTAGCACCAAACGAAAATGGTGAAGCATGGCGTGAACTACTTGAAAGTTTACGCAATCGAGGAATTGAACAGGTTCAGTTATTCATCGCCGATGGTTTTATTGGGCTCGAAAATGTGATTGCAGAAATTTATCCAACCGCTAAGTTTCAGCGCTGCTTAGTCCATGTGCTTCGTAACCTCACATCACATGTGCGAAAAAGCGATATGCGAGATTTGATGAGCGAATTTAAAGAAATTCGCCAATCTGAATCACTTGAAGAAGCAAAACAAGCTTTAGATAACTTCATTTTGAAATGGAAAAGCAAATATAGCAACCAGATGCGAAAATTGGGTAAGTTAAGTAACTTATTCACCTTCTACGAATTTCCGCCAAGCATTCGGGCATCAATTTACTCAACAAATTTGATTGAAGCTTTCAACAAAAAGTTGAAGAAGAAAATTCGCCAGAAGGAGCAGTTTCCAAATGAGGATGCCCTTCAACGATTCGTGACAACTCAAATTCTAGAATACAATGACAAGTTCGAAGAACGAGCACATCGTGGATTTCGAGGAAGCAAGGATACCTTGGATTCCATGTTTATTTAAGTAAGCATTTCATACAAAGAAGGATTTTCAAAAGTACACAAAATTATTGACACTCTCAAATTCTACGATGCCGATCAATGACAAGATTTTTCAAGTAGCTAAAAATCTCCTTTTTCGGTTTTCTGTAATTTAAAGAGCATAAGGAAATCGATCCATGAATGCTCATGGACCCGCCAGTGACGGGGATTTGACGTGGATACTAATTTTCTCGGTTCGCGCCTATAATGCACCCTCAACGAGTACGTTTCGCTGCCCAAAATGACTCCGCAATGCGTCCATCAGCGATTTACGAATTCTGCATGGCACGTGGGGCATTGTACATTTTGAAATTGCCATTCTTGTACAATTTCACGCTGCCATTTTTGGGCATTTTTAGACTGCCATCTTATTAATTTTTACGACAGCAGAGGGATATAAATATGCCTTAGCAGCTCAGCAATTTTTGTTCAACACACTCCATCAACAATCAAAAAAAACAGGCTCGCGGAATTTCCACGGGCCTGCTTTTCGTAGGTTAATCTAGTCTTCACCCAGCTTTGCCAGGATTTGATCGTATACCTTATCTACACCGATACCAGTCAGCAGCGGAAGGCCATTGATAACCTTGTCGCGAACGTCTTCTGGAACGACCGTCGTGCTGACAAACACATCGTAGTCATCAATGTTGTTGATCTGTTCGGCAATGTTACTCTTGTAGATCTTGACCTTGTCCAGCAATCCTTTTGAGTCCAAAAAGTCGCGAATCTTTCCTTCAGCAACAGTGGAAGTAGCAACACCGCTACCGCAAACAACCATTAACGTCTTCATAGTAATAATCTCCTTCCAAATTTAAACAAATCTAGGCAGCAGGTTTAGCCTTCTTAGCTTGGTTCTTCTTGTGGAACTTGTTGTACCAGATCATCAATGCCAAGGTAACGACACCGATCAAACCGATACCGCCCCAAGTCATAATCTTGCCAAGGCCAACGACGACCCAGGTAGTCCAGACACCACCGTCACTAAGAACGGAAATTGAGGTGTTGCCTTGAAGGCTGAAGTTGGCAGCTTTTGCGGAAGCCGTAACCAGTGGAGCAACCCAAGAAGCAATGTACAGGCTCAAGATGATGTCCACGATCCCACCAACCAGCGTCCGGAAAATGTCGCCGCGGAATACGGCAGCCATGATGGCAATCATGTAAGGGATGGTTGCCAAGTCACCAAATGGCAGCACGTGGTTACCTGGCAGGATTACGGCAATCAGCAGCGTAATTGGAACCAGCAGCAGTGAGGCGGACAGAACCGTTTCGTTACCTACAGCAAGCGCACTGTCCATCCCGATGTAAAGGTTCCGGCCTGGGAAGTGCTTTTGAACCAGTTCGTTGGCACCTTCAGAAATAGGAGTCAGACCTTCCATCAGCAGTGAAACCATCCGCGGCATCAAGACCAGAACGGCAGCCGTTGAGACACCAAGCTGCAACGTCTTGGTAACGGAGTACTTAGCCAAAATACCGATTACGATACCAATCAGCAGACCCATCACGCCAGAGTCGCCGAAGATTCCCATACGCTTTTGAATCGTCTTTGGCGTCAGCTTGATCTTGTTGATGCCAGGGATGCGGTCCATCAGCCAGTTCAACGGCAGAGCCAATACGTAGCCTGGTGCCGAGGCGCCTTGTGGGAATGAAATACCATCCAAACCGTACTGTTTCTGAATGTATGGAGCGGACATGTCAGCAAGCAGGTAGATAACCATTACGTGAACGATCATCGTAAAAATCCCAAGCGAGAAACTGTGTGAAACCGCGTAGACGAGGGAACCAGTAAAGGCAATGTGCCAGTAGTTCCAAACGTCAACATCCAGCGTCTGCGTCAATCCCAACAGCAGCAGTACAACGTTGGTGATAACGCCAACCGGAATAGCCAGACTCCCCAGAACGGTACCGTAAGCAATGGCAGAAGCAGCCGGCCAACCAATGTCAATCGTGCCAAGGTGCATCCCAAAGTTTCTAACCATGGCATGCGAGGCAGGGCCAAGATTCTTGGTTAACAGACTAATGACCAGGTTCAAGCCAATAAACCCGATCCCAACCATCAAACCAGCTTTGAAGGCCTTGCTTGGCTTGATCCGTAAAATCAAAGCAAAGATAAACAGCAGTATTGGAAGCATAACGCTTGCCCCAAGGTTAACGAACCATTGGAGTCCTGATGCTATAGCACTCATATCTTTATCCCCCTTTAGCTCTATTCAATTATTTCGTTCTTCTTCATCAAATCGAGAAAATCATTCTTCTGATCAATTTTTTGCAAAGCGTCCATGGCTTCTTGGTTTTGGAAGAGCGCCATCAGCTTCTGCAACATGCTCAATTGGTCGTCTGACTTTTTGAGTGCAAGCATGAAGATCAGTTTTACTTGAATCTCGGCATTATCGCCCATTTGATGAAAAGTCACTGGATGCTTCAGACTCATGAATCCAATCTGCGGCTCAATCACCTTATCTGGATCCGTATGAGGAATCGCAACCCCAATCGTTTGAGTCATCAGTCCGGTGGGAAAACTTTCTTCACGCTTCAGTAAGGCATCCCTGTACTCGCTGGTTACTACTCCTTTGGCATACATACTGTCAGCCAGCCGAGTTAAGGCGCTTACGTTGTCAGAAGCATCTTGGTTAAATAAAATAACCTCTTTATCAAACAACATGCGTTTCCCTCTATTCTTCTAAAAGACTTTCAATAGTTTTCTTCTCTATGCCTCGTTCACACAGCCGTTCTACAAAAGAATCATCTGCCATATGAACCACAAAATTACTTATCGCTTCATCGTTGCCTTTTACGACCAGAAACGTTCCGGTATCCACTGAATGATTATCAAACCATTCAACTGGGGATCCCAATTGGCTAACGATGATATAGCTATCGGCAATTCCAGGCATTACGACATGCGGCATTACCAACTTTTCCGCAAGCCTTGTGCTCCCGATTTCTTCTCGCTCTCTTAACGTCTGAATGAGCAGCGTTGGATCATTCGAGAAATCGGGGATGATGCCCGCAACGTGTTTAAGCCATTTATCGCGGTTAGGCACGATTACGTTTTTGTCCAGAATTAGCTTAGTCTTCATCATTCAATAACCTGCTCAATCGATTCCTATCCTGTTCGTTAAACATTGCGCTTGAAAGGATCACCTTAGCGTCCTTTCGCGGCACGACCGGTACTGTTGAGACAATCACGTCAACGTCATCGTACTTGTCGGGATTCTCAACGTAGTCGGTCTTTGAAGTGACTCCCACGATATTCAGATCCGGAAATGCCTTATGAATCTTTACGTACAGGAGTTTTGAAGTTCCAATCCCGCTGGCGCACATGATCAGTACTCGCTTTGGCAGGCTTGATTCTTCAATATATTTAGCAAAGTAAAGCGTAAGGAATCCAATCTCATCATCATTGATCTTCCAAGGCAGCTGTAATTCGTTTTCCGCCTTTTTGGTAATTGCCGCGACTTTCTTAAAAAGCTGACCGTATTCTAGCTTGATATCAGCAAGTACCTTATTGGCAACTACGATATGATTGTTCAGACGGTTGATCATGGGCCGAATATGACTGACCAGATCATTCTGAAGCGAGATAACGCGCGATGACCCTGGATTCAATCCAAACTGCTTGATATAGAATTCAGCCAGCTCCATCGATTCAGATGAAGTCTTTTTGTCGTATACGTAATTGTTGTTGTAACGCATCGAAATCAGATATTCCAATAAATAATAGCTTTCAATGGCTGGTATATCGCAGTTAAGATAATCGGCCACGTTCTTGATCACGTCATTGCTTACCTTATAGAATTTTGGATTGGCCTGAATGATCTTCTCATATCGCTTGTTTTTGATCTGCCCGTCCTTAGAGTCGATCATCTTTCCTTGACGAATTCTCTTCATAAGAATGTAGAGATGGGAAAAGATGTTTACGTTATAAGGATAGGGGATCGTTGTATTAAGCAGGCGCTGAATCAATTCCAACTGCGTGGTTATGAATTGATTGTCAAAGCGGCTCAGATCATGAAACTCACTGACGAAATCGTTGATGCTCTCTTGGTTCATGGCATTGCTCTGCATCAAGACTGCGTTGATGGCTCGCCGGATGTTCCGCTCATCACCAACTACCGAAACAAAGCTGCCATCCCGCTTTAAGCTGAGATCATATTTTTGAAGCTGCTTGCTGATAATCGTCAAATCTTGATGAATCAGCTCAATGCTTACGAAGAAGTCCTCATACATCTCTGACACTCGATTGGCCAAAGGCGCGTTGAACAGCAGCTTGGTAAGAATCTGGTTCCGTCGCTCCAATGGCGTACTGTCCAGCTTGTCGTTTTCAGAACCAGTCTGCTTCGTCAATTCGAGATACCGATCGTAATTCAACTTCAACCCTTTGCCACGCTCGGAGACAATGATTGGTTCGTCATAGTGGTCATTGATCCCATTGACGGCTCGATAAATCGTCTTTGTCGAGATGCCAATAGACTTTGCCAACTCATCGGCTGTGACAAAACGATCGCTTTTCGACAGAATCTTTATTATTTTGTCACGATTTCCACTCATCTTCCTCCCTCCTTATCTAAACTATATCAGTCAATGTAAGCGCTAAAAATAAATTAATGTCCATTGTTGTGGACACTCTTTTAAAAATCGTATCAAAGTATAAACGATTATCAAATTGATTTCATTCTCCAGTAGTTAAATATGACCACTTTAATTTCTATCTTTACGAACACTCATTCGCATATTATAATAGAATGCAAACAGAAGTTCGAGGAGGGCAGCAAGATGGACAGTTCAGAAGAGCCGCGGGGGATTTTCCTGGTCATCGACAATAAATCATTCTATGCCACGGTTGAGTGCACGATGCGCGGGCTGGATCCGCTCACCACGCCGCTCGTAGTTATGTCGGAAGCCGAAAATACCAATGGCGGGCTGGTGCTGGCATCATCCCCAATGGCCAAAAAGCTTTATGGCATCTCCAACGTCAATCGTCAGCGTGATCTGCCGCGCAACAACCATTTGATTGTGGTGCCGCCACGGATGAATACGTACATCGAAAAGAACATTGAGGTCAACAACATCTATCGCGAGTTCGTGGCCGATGAGGACCTGCTGCCGTATTCGATTGACGAGTCGATTCTGGACATCACTCATTCCTGGAAATTGTTCGGGGATGATCCAATTGCGGTCGTTAAAAAGATCCAAAAGACCGTTCATGACCGCCTGAAGCTGGTTACCACGGTAGGCGTGGGCGAGAATCCGCTGCAGGCCAAGATTGCGTTGGACGTCTATGCCAAGCATGATCCGCGCTTCATTGGCGAGATCACCTATGACACGGTCAAAGAAAAGATCTGGTCCATCCCTGAGATCACTGACGTCTGGGGCATCAACGAGCGAACTGCCAAACGTCTTGCCGGACTGGGAATTCATTCCATGACTGAGCTGGCTCATGCCGACCCGTTCATTCTCAAGGAAAAGATGGGCGTTATCGGCGCGCAGCTGTATGCCTCTGCCTGGGGAATCGACCGCACCGACCTGGCTGAGGAAGTCCTGCCAAAAGACAAGAGCCTGGGCAACTCACAGGTCCTGCCGCGCGATTATACGAGAGCCGAGGAGATTGAGGTCGTCATTCGAGAAATCGGCTCACAGGTAGCTTCTCGGCTCCGGGCGCATGACAAGCAGGCAGGGGGCGTGTATCTTTCAATCGGCTATTCGCTGAGCACGCCAACGGAAGAAACCGGCTTTGCCCATTCGCTGAAGCTTTCCGATTCAACGGTCGATTCGAATCTCATCAACGAGCAGCTGCTTTATCTGTTCTATACATATTGGGATGGAGTATCGCCGGTTCGCCGCATCAGCGTGGCCGCAACTCGCTTGGCCGACCGCTATGGCGAGCAGCTCGATCTGTTCAATTCGCCCAAGTACGACATGGTTAAGCTGGAAGATACCGTTGACGCCATCCGCAAACGCTTTGGCAAGACGTCAATCATGCGGGCGTCCAGCTTGGAGAAGGGTGGCACGTTTATCGAAAGAAGTCAGTTGGTAGGAGGTCATGCCGGTGGGTGGACAAAGCTTGGAATAAAGAAACCGAAAGCGAAAGGATCTGTGAGCGAATCAAGCGCTGCTTTACCAATCGCTGGCGCACTAGGTACTGGGTCTCCGTAGTCTACTATGAGCCGGAGCATGGCTATAATCTTTTTTTCAACATTCAGCCACGCAACGCCTACAGCCGGTCCATCCCCATTGCTCGACTGGCTGATTGTGATTATTCTGAGTTGCTTGATATTATAACTGAGGTTCGCCAAGCATATCATTTCACGCTCAACTACCTAAACTTTCCTGATGACCAGCTCCGCGAAATGAGGAGGAAATTTCGATGAGAATGCAGTTTTATGATGATCAAGAGGCTGACAAGGTGGCCACGCAGTTTTTCAAATACTACTATCACGATCGCGGCAAGATGAAATGGGGCGGTTTCCTGCTTTCGGAACATACCGCCGCACTGAAAAAGGAAATCGATAAGGAACAGGATGCTGAACATCAAGAATAGCTTTTTCAACAAGATCCGCGCTAAAATCGTGATATAATAGCGTCTGTGCCAAATAATGCACACCTGTTTATATTAATTTACGGTCCATGTCATTTCGACGTGGGCCATTTTTTTGATGAACGAAATCATTTAAGACATTAAAAAATTCAATATATACGTTTACAAATTGTTTAATCATTGCTCAGTCCGTGTTTTGCGTAAGGTACTCTTGCTTTTATCGACTACAAATTGTTCAAAGAAAATAGCGCTGCTTCAAGCTTTTCTCGAGCCTAAAACAGCGCTGTTACTGAATTCTTCGCAACTTTTCAATTGTTGTATCGCATTATTTATTGTGTCATGTAATTAACCGTATCAGATAAATAACTGCATTATTGTATACAACTATTTAGTACCAGAATTTCCAATGATTAGACATAGCCAGGAAGGGGATGTTTAGGCTGCCTGTTTATCGACCATGGCCAGTTTCTGCTGCAGCTCAGCGCGTACCTGGCACAGAATCAGATAATGCTCTGGTCGATTATAGGACGCGGGACCTTCCTTCATCAGATCAGTCTCGCCATCAATCAAACCATTCATCAGCGTGCAGACATAGATGTGCGTCTCAAGCGTCATGTCATCGGTCTGCTTGGATCTGGTCAGCACCCGCTCCGCTAAGATCAAGCAATCAAGGTACATGTCGTAGATTTGCTGATTATAAACGTTATGATCGTTCATCGCGCTGAGGCGTTCAAACTTTTCCATCATTGCGTCATAGACCTGAGTAAACATCGCGGAAACATCAAACATCGCAAAGTCCTCCTTTGAACATAAAAACCGCCTGGACCAACTCTGGCCTGGGCGGCTTCTTTAAGGGAACTTAATGAAAGTAAATTATCACCAAGCAATCAGCCTTGAGATAGAATGATCATCGGCCGCCGATCAGCCCCATATCCAACCGGCTGTCTGCATCATAAAACATTATTATCAGCCGTGCCTATCAGTTTTAAACCTGATTGAACATTCAAAATTGATAGTTTTAAATATAGTTATATTATAGTACAATTGACTATTTAAAGCTACTTAAATCAATAGAAGCCACCACTCATGATCTGTTTAAAAATACTGTTATGAAATAATGATTTTACTGCTAAGATAGGCAAGAAGACTAAAAAATTTGCGGTCGCGATATATTGTCGATATTAATAAATACAGAAAGGCGATTTACTAATGGAAAAACAAATTACAATCAAGCGGGACGGTCTGTCGTTGCACGGATTGATCGATCTTCCCGAGCAAGATGAGTTCGATCTGGTTATTTTGATGCATGGCTTTACCTCCGACCTCGGCTATACGAAACGCCGGGTCTTTTATGACTTAACGCCTGCCTTGCGCAAAAAAGGCTCGGTACTCTCCGCTTTGATTTTAACGGACATGGTAAAAGTGAGGGCTCGCTTTCAGAAATGACGATTTTCAATGAGCTTGCTGATGCCAATGCAGTTCTTAGTTTTGCTCAGCAGCTGAAAGGCGTTCGTCGAATTTACCTATTAGGACATTCGCAAGGTGGCGTGATTGCCAGCTTGATGGCGGCATACTATCCTGACTTGATCGCGAAACTGGTTCTAATGTCCCCAGCCGCCACGCTGATTGATGACGCGCGACTTGGTATCTGTCAGGGCAGCGTCTATGATCCGCACCATATTCCCAATACGGTTACGGTTAAACAGAAAACTATCAGCGGCTTCTACTTTAGAACTGCGCAGCTGCTGCCATTGTACGATATCGCCAAACACTATGAGAGTCCCGTATGTTTGGTTCATGGCACGGACGATACCATCGTTAATCCAGTTGCCTCGCTTCGGTACCATGATGTTTACAAAAACAGCACACTAAACTTGATTCCAAACTGTGATCACTCCTATCTCGATGAGGAGAAACGTCAACAGGCCATCGCAATCGTCTGCGACTTTTTAACTAAATAAACAGTTAAGCATGGCATGATACGCGTCATGCTTTTTTATCAACAAAAAGCCGCGCCCTGGGATGGAACGCGGCGAGGAAGATAATCTGAAAAAGCATGAGAGGTAGGGGATACTTGCTTGATCGTTCATCTGGCAAAACATATTTCAAACAGCATCTTCTCTTCTGCCCCTCTATCTATACTCTATGCAAGGTATTGAGTTTCGCACTTTTTTATTTCAATTTTTTCTGAATCAATGGCAACTTGAAAATGTATGGTTATGGCAGTCCCAAATTGTACAACATTACCTTCATTATTAATCAACTTTTTACAATCTACAATTTACTATTCACTATTTACATTGTATGAGTTTATTACATTATCACTTAAATGCCTTTATATAGCCATTTTAGCTGAGTTCACATTTTACAATTTACAATGCGCAATCTACTATTTACAATTCATTATTCACTATTTACATTGTAAAAGTTTTCGAAAAGCAACAATCAGTATCGCTTAGCCATCATAGATACTACTCTAAATTCGTCATTTTCAGTCCTGTAATTTTTGGCCCCAAAAAGGAATTACTGATATTATTCAAAACTACATGCATAACCCCAGACCGGCGGAGCGTGAGCGGAACATGGGGCTCACTCGAGGCGATGGTAAGCATGGCACATGCGGCCCGCCGGAGAGGAGACCCGTGAAGTGGAAGCAGAGCCGGCCTGGGGACGAACAAAAAATCTCGTTGACATTCTGCAAGGATAAGCCTAGTATTATGCCAACTCTATTTTGTACAAAGGGGGTCGAGATCATGATCAAGTTTGATTTTCTGAATAAAGCTTTGGACATGTGCATTCTAATTATTCGTCAAGCTGACATGATTTCGGCGGGGCGTTTCTTTTAGGATGCACAAGCACTCAACGCATTCTAAACAAGAAACGATTAATATTCCCTATTTTCTATGGGCTGCCGATCATACCTTATTGATCGACGGTCCTTTTTCTTTTACCATGGGAGGTTTTGATTATGCGTAAAGAAGAAGTCTTAAAAGTGCTGCACAATGAATCATCAACGGAGGGCGTACCAATCTCATTCTGGCGACATTTTGCCGACAACGAGTTTACCGATGCGGCCAAACATCCGAAAGTCATCACAACCAATCTGGACGGTCACCAAGATTATCTAAAGGCGGTTGATGTCGATCTGGTTAAAACGATGCTGGACGGCTACTTTCCATACCCATTTCATGAAGTTGGCGATCCGCGCGACCTCAGCCAGCTGGCACAAGTCGAGACGTTAAATGAAGACGACCCATGGATCACGGGACAGGTTGAACTGGCTAAGAAACAGCGCGCGATTGTTGGCGACAGGCCAATATTCGTGACGGTATTCTCGCCATTGATTCTGTTCAAATGGGCACTCATCAAACACTACGAAGAGGCATTAACTCTTGCTGACGAGCGTTTCTTTGATCTGTACGAGCAGAATCCAGAAATCGTCAAACACGTGCTGAACGTAATAGCCGATGATCAGATCAAAGTCGTTAAGGCGTTGCGTGCACAGACTGACATTGATGGCATCTACTACAGCACTCAGTCCATTCAGGATCAGCGCGCGGACAATCATGAGTTCTTTGCTGAAGTCATGGAGCCGGTTGATCTGAAGGTGCAGAACGCCATCAATCAGGAATTCGAAATCAATATCCTTCACATCTGCGGATTCGATGGCGCCACCAATCATCTGGAATGGTTCACCAACTATCCGCTGCAGGTAATCAACTGGGCCACCAAAGCAGACGGCTATACGCTTGGCGAGGGCAAGAAACTGTTTGGCGGTCGCGTCGTACTCGGCGGCTTTGACAACAGTCGCAAGGGCGTTCTTTATTCTGGCGACAAGGAAGAGATTCAAGCCTACGTACGCGATCTGATTTCTGAAGCCGGGACAAAAGGCGTGATTCTCGGTGCTGACTGTACGGTACCGCGTGACATCCCTTATGAGCATCTCAACTGGGCAATCGAGGCCGCGCATAAGCTCTAAACCACATCCCCGATACACTTGACTATTTTGTATATACATTTTGATAAAGCATCGAAGCAAGATGATGAGATTTAATGATTCGCCAGACATTCGCCTCTTGTCTTGCTTTAGATCTAATTCACGGGTTATAAACATGCTGCTCAAACAACGGACTAATCTAAATCATTATTGATGGCTGGTAATTCACTATTTACAATTCACAATCAACTATTTACAATTCACTATTTACATTGTAGAAGTTTATATAGATGTGCTATAAATGCCTTTATAATGGCTTTTTTGTGACGTTAATAATTTACTATTCACTATGAATAATCCACTATCTACAATTTACAATTCACTATTTACATTGTAGAAGTTTTCAAAGGATGAAATTAAAAGCTTCTTTTCATCTACAAAATCAACCATTGATCTGCTGATTTTCAGTCTTGAAATTTTTAGCTCCAAAAAGGAATTACTGATGTTATTCAAGACTACATGCACTCATACATGACCGGAACGTCCTGTATATGCAGAGGGTGTATATGCATCATCCCCCAGGCCGGCGAAGCGTGAGCGGAACATGGGGCTCACTCGAGGCGACGGTAAGCATGGCACATGCGGCCCGCCGGAGAGGAGACCCGTGGAGCGGAAGCGGAGCCGGCCTGGGGGAGCGTTAATACTATGGAACATAAAAACCCCAGAATCGATTTGCTCGACTCTGGGGTTTGCTAGTCCATCACTATGATATTTTATGTTGCATCGACGCGATTTCATCATTAAAGATTTTTAATGTCAGCGTCTGCTTCACTTATTTTTTCTGACTTCTATACCATCTAGTCCTGTCGTGGTTCCGCTCGTTTGGAATCCCTAACCGTTTTCTCTGCTCCTCTTCATACTGTTTCTTCGCGTAGAAACGCATGTATGATTCAGATACCGACCTAGGATGACGATGCAGCCAGAACTCTAAACCGCGGCCTGTGTTTTCCGAATCTGCTTTCTGCTTTTGCTCCGATGATCCCGGACGCTTCTTTGGCTTCTTGGAATCTTCTGGATGTTCCTTTTGCTCCAATTTTTCAACTTCTTTATGTTAAATTACTTTTTCTCTACTATCGATAATTGAGAAATAAAAACTCGACATTGGATTAGTCAATATAGGGGGTATTTCTCTTTTTTAATGAGAGTCATTTTATAGCGCTGCTTTTCCGTTCTTACATCTGGGTCTAATGCTACTACGGCGTGTCAGCTTCGGCAATCCCCAATTCTTCAATAACTACTAAAGGCCTGACTCCAGTTGATCGTGGAATCAGGCCTTTTAGCTTACATATTTATTTAACGTGTCGCGTTCACGCAGCAAATGCTACTTATTGCGTGATGTCAGCATGTCCTTTTCTTCCAGAATACGCAGGATCTGGTAGAAGCGTGACTGATCACTGTTTGGCAGCTGGTCGACGGCCGTGCTGATCATCTTCTTTTCCAGCTCGCGCACGTTCTTGGCCGCGCCAACGTTAACCAATGCCGTCAGCTGATTGCGAACGTGGTTGTCGACCCGCACGTTGGTAGAGTAGGTAACCTGTTCAGAGTTTTGAACGATGTCTTCGCGCTTGACCTGTTTTTCAACAACAAAGTCCGCGCCGTGCTTCATTTCTGGACGTTCATCCTTCTTCATGTCGTGATTTAACAAGCCCATTTTAAATCGCTCCTTTTATTGATTATCCGTTTCTTGCTTGCCCTTGTTCAGTCGTTCGATAATTTCCTTGGCGACCGCTTTGTACGCGTTTTGCGTCTTGCGGTCCCAAGCATCCTTGTCGTTGTCGGTGATCCCGGTCATGTCCATCCGCTTGACCCGTTCCATGATCGTGATGTGGCTGTTGAAAATGTTGTCCTCGCCAAATTCCTCGCTTGCTGACTGAAGAATCTTGGCGTCAACGGAAGAGTCGCGCTTGGACAGCACTGGCAGCAGGCCGATAACGTCAACCTTGGATTGGAAGGAATTGATGATTACCCGCTGCAGATATTCAATCAGGTATTCAGCACCAACCAGAGAACGTTCCTGCGTCTGCAGAACGATGATAATCTGATCGCAGGCGTAGAAGGCCGTATCGTTGGAAAGTCCCAGCGTAGGCGGAACGTCGATAAAGATAAAGTCGTAACGATCAATCAGCTGATCTTCAAGCAGCTTGCGGAAGTAGGAAACACGGCTCTTTTCATCAGATTCCTTGTTCTCAAGAAAACGACCGTACAAAGAGAAGTCAACCGCCGTTGGAATCAGATCCAGATTTTCATTGATTGACAGAATCGCGTTGGTCAGCGGTTCCTCATTCTGCAACACCGTCATCAAAGACTTGTTGATCGTTGCCACGGCAGACTGGCCACGCGTCTTGGTCTTCAAAAAGAGCTGCGTGATGTTTGCCTGGGGGTCAAAGTCGATGACCAGCGTCTTGTAGCCGAGCTTGGACAGGTTGTAGCTGACCAAAGCAGTCGTCGACGTCTTCCCGACACCACCCTTTTGATTGCAAAAGGACATTACGGTAGCACTCATTATTTTTCACCTCATCAATAGTTTTTTCGCTGTTTCGCTAGTTATCAAAAATATTATATCAAACTTTCTCGCTGTAAATAGCAAATAATGAATAATTAATTGTGAATTGTTAACATTAGCAGAGTTTTTCTAATCTATTCTGACACAAGGGATTTCGAATCTGCCAATTTTCTCTCATTCATCTTCCACATTGTAAATTGTTAATAGTGAATTGTAAATAGTTAACTACCCGAAAATCGCTATTGATTTAGGAATATTTATGTGTAATTATTACTTTAATGATCGATATGAAAACCACATGGAGTTGTTAGAGAATCGATCATCCAAAACGGTTGGTCTTGAAGGCGTAAATCGTTTTGAACTTTGTTAGATCAAGACTGCAAAATTTAATCGATATCGGTTAAAATGTCTTTGTAACCGTTTTAATCAAAATGGTTAGAATAAGCAGCAGAATGTTCTTTATAAAACATAAAACGAATTAGAGATTCAGGCAATAAAAAAAGAATCATGAGTGGCCGCTCATGATTCTGAGATTATCCTGAATACTCAAGCACTGCAATCATGATGCTATAATGTAAAGATTGAATGTAAAGATTGAGATATCCAGTTTGATTTATTTTTTAATGTAGTCACATTATAGCATTATTGAGTGCGTTCATCAAAGGCAATTGGCTTGGTCGCATGACTTTTGCGAATTGCTGAAAGTGCTTGAGTGTTTTTGAGATAGTCTCTTTCACTGCCGCTGGTAAGGAAGGAGATTTTTTTTATGACTTCAAAATTTGTTAAAGTCGAGCTGGACCTGCTCCAAAATGACAACTATCGAAAACTCGATGGCAATTCAATGCTGATGTATTCTCTCTACCGCTCACGGCTTGATGGCTCAATCCGCAACGCGCAAAACGGCAACCCACGCTTCATCGATAGCAACGGCCAGCCATTTATCTACTTCACCAACGATGAGATGGCCGACTTGCTGCACACGTCTCGCCATACCGTGACCAACGCTCGGAAAAAGCTGATCAAGTTTGGTCTGATTCATGTTGAACGAACCGGAATGAGTGAATATCGGGTGTATGTCAACAATTACGTGCGGAGTGCAAAATGTGAACACCGCGAAAACACCCAAAACAGCTATCAAACCTCGTCATATCAACAATTCACCCGGAGTACAGAATCTGAACGCCGTAACGTGCAAAATGTGAACACAAGTAAGACAAAGCTATTACATAACTATCTAGACAACGTAGATTCGATTGATTCCTCCGCGAAAAATCGCGAGGAAAAAATTCAAAACGAAGCCATCAACATCGCGTCCGCAAAATCTGACGACACGCACCAGCCAACAGCCGCTGATGATCAAAAAACGAAGCCATCGAATGAGCCGGTTGAAGAACGCTCTTTAGGACTCGTTGACGATAATGATCTGGACTTCGCGTTCGCCCTGTATCGTTCGCAGTTTGGGCATCTTACCAACTACACGGCTCGTTATCTGGAAAGTCTGCAGAAGCAGTTTGGCGCCAGAATGCTGAGCTGTGCCATCAAACTCAGCAAAAGATATTCAATCAGCAATCCACCGGCCTATATCGCCCAGATTCTCTACACGGATCGCGCCAATGGCATCACCAATCTGGACGACATGGTCTATGATCATCTCAAGGCTGCTGAATTCCTGGACGCAAGCTTTTCGACTATGAACCAGAATCGCAAGAAATTCCGGATCATGACGCAGGAGATGCTTAGCCAGTTCCGCAGCGCGCCTAAGATTCCAATTCTCAAACTGCCGGAAGACGACGCGCCAAGTCCCGCACAAAGCCATGCAGCATCTGAATCAGAATACGAGTTCCGTGAAGTGCCGATCATGCCGTCAAAGCAGAATTGGCAGTCCAGCAATCCCGTTGACGCAAACAGCTCAAATTTCACGTGTAACTTTGATCGGAACGCTCAGACATCTAACGCGATGAACGATGCCATTACCCAGCCAAGCGCTCAAAACAATCAATTTGCCGACTATCCGGTAGACTGGCTGACGAAGCGGATCGCCAACGAAAAAAACGTGCCGCAATCCAACGACGCTCAACAGCGAATCGTGGAAAAGGCCATTGGGCAGACCGCGGCTGAATTTATGGACGCCTATCCTAAAGCCGCGCCAGATGACAAGCGTCGTTTCGCGTCATCAGCAAACACGGAGCAGCAGTCGCCAAGTTCAGAGCATGAGAAATTCCAGCCGCCATTTTCGCTTAAGGATTTCAAAAAGCAGATTTTCGGCTTCAAGCAAAACGGTCTCAATCCGGGAATGGCATAGGTAAAAATCGGCAATAAAATTCTCGTCGGGCGACTAGACCAGTGGACGCTTACTGAACGTGGAGCGACGGTACTCGGAACTGATCAGCGAGCTGTCCCAGGAGTATCATGTCTATCGCAACACCATGGCGACCTTGTACAAGAAGACCAATGCTCAGTCGGTGGGTGCATCTCGAGTCGACATCGGCTGGTACCGCTGTACCGGGTTGACCAGATTCATGAAGAATGTCGGCTGCGCGGAGCCAAGATGGTTCTGATCATGCTGACGAACGATCCAGATGAGATGATCGACCTGGCCAAGCGCCTGCGGCCAGAGATTCTGCACGTGGCAGGGGATGGCTACACGGCTGACGAGGAATTCGCCAAGCGTTTGAAAGAAGTCGCTCCTGACACTGAACTGATGCAGGCAGTGCTGGTTGATGGCAAGGGAGCCATTGAGCGCGTCAAGAAGGTTGATCCATTCGTCGACTACATTCTGCTGGACTCTGGCCTGGCTCCTGACACGGGGATTGGTACTTCCGGTCAGACGCACGACTGGAATATCGATGCTGAAATCGTCAAGTCGGTCAATGCCAAGGTAATTGAAGCTAGTGGACTGGGACCAGATAACGTGGCGGACGCGATCAAGAAGATTCGTCCATACGGCGTCGACTCGCTGACCAAGACGAGCATCGAGTACGACCACGGCAACATGGAAAAAGACATTCCAAAGGTCAAGGCGTTCTGCGAGGCCGCTGACAAAGCCGCAGCGGAGATTGGTCTGTAGAATCCAAAAAGCGAGACGATTAACGCGATCCAGAGTCAGGGGAGGCTCTGATTGTCATCAATCAAGAGAATGCGAGGGGCGTGGAATATGAAAATCAGAATGCAGCAACCGATCAAGGTCGTCGTCGAACACGATCTGGCCAAATCAATCATGGAGATTCTCAAGCTAGAGGATAAACGGCGCGTAATGGTAGTGCTCGATCAGTTTTTGATGGGCGTGCCAGCCGTACAGGAAATGCTCGCCGAAATGGATGAGAATGGCATTGAGACGGCGGTCTACAGCGAGATCGTACCAGACCCGCCTGCCAGCGTCATCAATAAGGGCGCGGAATCAATGAAAAACTTTGGCGCGGACTGCGTGATCGCAATCGGTGGTGGGAGCTGCCTGGACAGTGCCAAGGGAATCGACATCGTGGCCAGCAATGGCGACAGCCGCGATATCCTCGACTACGTAAAAGACGAATCGCTTATCCGTGACTTCAAGTGTCTGATCAGCGTGCCTACCACGGCCGGTACTGGGAGCGAGATGTCCAACGCGCTCGTAGTTACCGATGAAACGACCCTGAGAAGAATGCTATCTTATCGGACCGCATCTTGAGTGATTACGCGCTGCTGATCCCTAAACTGACGCTGAGTCTGCCAAAGCGCCAAACGATTGCCAGCGGTTTGGACGTCTTCTCGCACGCCGCAGAAGGCTACCTGTCCAATCTAAGCAGTCCCGTGGCCTATGCCATCTCAGAAAAGATCATGTTCCTGTGTGCCAACTATCTGCCTAAAGCGGTTGCGGAAGGCCAGAACATTGAGTATCGTGAGCGAATGATGGTGGCTACCAACTTGGCGGGCTGGATTCTTAACCAGTCTGGAACCATCGTGGCGCATTCAGAAGCTCACATTCTGGGATCCAAGTATCATTTCGTCCATGGTGAGGCGGTTGCCTATGCTCTGCCTTCCGTGCTTGAGATGTCGGTCTCTGTACTGTCTAAGAAGGTCAAGGAGATTGGCAAGATTCTGGGCGCCGAGTTTACTGGAGATGAAACACCAGACGAAATTGGCGCGATCACCAAGCAGGCCTATCTGAAGTTCCGTGACGAGCAGGTCGGACTGCATCCATTTTCCGACTATGGCGTCTCGAACGAAGAGTTGGCCAAGAACGCGGATGAGGTGCTTCATGAACGATTTGCCGGCAATACGTCCTTTGAGCTGACCAAGGAAGAGGTTACCGCGCTGCTGAAGTATTTCGGCTAGTGGTGACGTTAATTTAAAATAAGCCAGGTCGTGACGAGTTCATTGATAATGCATAGGCTGGATACCCGCTACTTTAGTGGCGGGAGGAACCCCCCATTCAAGAGGTTGGGAAAAAACTATATTTTCAGATGAATTTTAGAGAATAGTAATATTAAAAATCGCTAGAAATCAACGTTTTCAGCAACGTGGTTCCTAGCGATTCTTTAGTTTTGAGACTTTTTTTCCAACCTCTTCTTTTTTACCTTTTTTCTTTCTTAAACTTCATATATAAATATAGTATAATTAAGCTATGAAGAAAGTGAGGTGAACCTAATGCAACAAGCCATTACTATTAAATGTAAATTAAAGTTACAGTCACCACTCGATGAATCAGCTTTAGCTAAATCTTTAGAGAATTACCGGCAGGCTTGTAATGCAGTTTCTCAGTATATGTTTAACCATAACTTTGAAATGGCTCAAGCGAAGTTAAATAAGGCGTTGTACCATCAATTGCGAAGCGATTATGGATTAAAAGCGCAAATGGCTCAGTCAGCAATTCGTAATGTCGTTGCTCGTTACCGAACCGTTAAAACACAATTGGCTCAAAAGCCTTATCGTTATAACACAGGCAGGCAGGATCAATACGGCAATGATATTTGGGAAAGTGAGTCCCGCACTCTAGAGTGGCTGTGGTATCCTATCAGTTTTAAACGACCTCAATTAGATTTACAACGCAATCGTGATTGGTCACTTAAAGACAATCATGTAATGTCTATCAATACAGTTAATGGTCGTATAAAAGCACCATTTACTTGCCAAGGATTTGATCAATATTTAGACGGCACTTGGCAATTTGGTATAGCTAAGATATTACATATTGGCAGTAAGTGGTACATGCACATTAGTGCAACCAAGGAACTGCCAGACTACCTAAAAGAACAATCACAACATGTAGTCGGTATTGATCGAGGATTAAGATTCTTGGCAACTGCGTATGATGAGCAAGGGAAAACGTTGTTTTTCCAGGGTCAAGAAGTAATACGCAAGCGCCGTAAATTTAAACGATTACGCCAACAGCTGCAAAGCAAGGGAACTAAATCAGCCAAGCGCCGATTAAAGAAGATTGGTCAACGAGAGAACCGCTGGATGACTGATGTCAATCATCAGTTGTCAAAGACACTCGTTAACCGTTATGGTGCTGATACCCTTTTTGTTTTGGAAAATCTAGTTAATGTACGATTTGCGACTGAAAAGGTTACAAAAGCAAAGCGCTACGAACAAGTATCCTGGGCTTTCTATCAGCTAGGCCAATTTTTAACTTATAAGGCTCGTTTAGTCGGGAGCGAAGTAATTCAAGTTTCAGCTAATATACACGAGCCAACGTTGTCCAAAATGTGGTCGCATCTGGAAAAACAATCGTAACCATCAAGAACATTTGTATGTTTGCGATCGATGCGGGTACAAATCTAATGACGATCGGATTGGCGCCATGAACATTCAACTCTTGGGTACTCAGTATATTAGCGGCAATGAACGTCCATCTTTTAGTAAATTAACGACTAATGAGTAAACCTCGTTGGTTAAACGGGTGTCGTCAACCACCCGATGATGTAGCCACAGCAGAAGAAGCACGTTAGTGCGTTACTACTTCTAAGCCGTTAGGCTTGTGAGCTGCAAGCCACCGATTTTAATCGGTGGTAGTTGACGGCTTGGCTTTTTCTTTGGTTTTAGACGCTCCCCAGGCCGGCTCCGCTTCCGCTCCACGGGTCTCCTCTCCGGCGGGCCGCATGTGCCATGCTTGCCGTCGCCTCGAGTGAGCCCCATGATTCGCTCATGCTCCGCCGGCTTGGGGGATGCATATACACCCTCTTTATATTTATATACAGGAAGTTCTAGTCATATATGAGTGCATGTAGTCTTGAATAACATCAGGAATTCCTTTTTGGGGTTAAAAATTACAGGACCGAAATTGACGGATTTGGGATAATATCTACGTCGGTTAAGCGATACTGCTCGTTGCTGTTTGTAAACTTATACAATGTAAATAATAAATAATGAATTGTAAATAATAGATTGTGCATTGTGAATTGTAAAATGTTAACGTAGTATAAACCGCTATACAAAGGGTCTTAAGTGATAATGTTATAAACTTCTACAATGTAAATAGTTAATAGTAGATAGTGGATTGTAAACAATTAATTGTGAATGATAAATTATCATCAATGATCGAGGTTGATAAAAGAGGATTAAAGGCCATTTCAAAACTCGCCAAAGGTTAAAGAGCTGCCATATTAATTGATTGAATCGGGATTGGCAAAAGCCAGTTCCGATTTTTTAATATCAGAAGACGATCCGCTGATCATAACGGGTCGTCTTTTTTGATGAATGATGAGCAGGTATCTCTTGTTTTTTGATATCTTTATCGGCAGACTTTTGCTTATTTAATAAACTCCAACAATGTAAATAATGAATTATGAATAGTAAATAGTAGATTGTAAATTGTGGAAAGTGGATTATTTACGGTTAAGATATGCTGATATATGGGCATTTATATCCCGTTGCAGAAAACTTCTACAATGTAAATAATAAATTGTAAATAGTAGATTGTAAATTGTGAATTGTAAAAAGTAAATAATCCACGATAAAAGATTGGTTCCGAGTTGGTTCAACTTACACTCCGCTGACTTGGTTTATTTGTCATAATTTCAAAAATTTTTAGGGCTTTTTTTCATACATAGACGCTTATTGTCCGGATTGGTTGATAAAATCAAAATTGAGGTGAAGAATT
>NZ_CP058956.1:0-43513 GCF_013423865.1 Limosilactobacillus mucosae
ATGAGTGGAAATCGTGACAAAATAATAAAGATTCTGTCGAAAAGCGATCGTTTTGTCACAGCCGATGAGTTGGCAAAGTCTATTGGCATCTCGACAAAGACGATTTATCGAGCCGTCAATGGGATCAATGACCACTATGACGAACCAATCATTGTCTCCGAGCGTGGCAAAGGGTTGAAGTTGAATTACGATCGGTATCTCGAATTGACGAAGCAGACTGGTTCTGAAAACGACAAGCTGGACAGTACGCCATTGGAGCGACGGAACCAGATTCTTACCAAGCTGCTGTTCAACGCGCCTTTGGCCAATCGAGTGTCAGAGATGTATGAGGACTTCTTCGTAAGCATTGAGCTGATTCATCAAGATTTGACG
Organism: Limosilactobacillus mucosae; assembly: GCF_013423865.1. Lineage (NCBI taxonomy): Bacteria > Bacillati > Bacillota > Bacilli > Lactobacillales > Lactobacillaceae > Limosilactobacillus > Limosilactobacillus mucosae. The sequence goes on from NZ_CP058956.1 coordinate 373, forward strand.
ATTATCAGCAAGCAGCTTCAAAAATATGATCTCAGCTTAAAGCGGGATGGCAGCTTTGTTTCGGTAGTTGGTGATGAGCGGAACATCCGGCGAGCCATCAACGCAGTCTTGATGCAGAGCAATGCCATGAACCAAGAGAGCATCAACGATTTCGTCAGTGAGTTTCATGATCTGAGCCGCTTTGACAATCAATTCATAACCACGCAGTTGGAATTGATTCAGCGCCTGCTTAATACAACGATCCCCTATCCTTATAACGTAAACATCTTTTCCCATCTCTACATTCTTATGAAGAGAATTCGTCAAGGAAAGATGATCGACTCTAAGGACGGGCAGATCAAAAACAAGCGATATGAGAAGATCATTCAGGCCAATCCAAAATTCTATAAGGTAAGCAATGACGTGATCAAGAACGTGGCCGATTATCTTAACTGCGATATACCAGCCATTGAAAGCTATTATTTATTGGAATATCTGATTTCGATGCGTTACAACAACAATTACGTATACGACAAAAAGACTTCATCTGAATCGATGGAGCTGGCTGAATTCTATATCAAGCAGTTTGGATTGAATCCAGGGTCATCGCGCGTTATCTCGCTTCAGAATGATCTGGTCAGTCATATTCGGCCCATGATCAACCGTCTGAACAATCATATCGTAGTTGCCAATAAGGTACTTGCTGATATCAAGCTAGAATACGGTCAGCTTTTTAAGAAAGTCGCGGCAATTACCAAAAAGGCGGAAAACGAATTACAGCTGCCTTGGAAGATCAATGATGATGAGATTGGATTCCTTACGCTTTACTTTGCTAAATATATTGAAGAATCAAGCCTGCCAAAGCGAGTACTGATCATGTGCGCCAGCGGGATTGGAACTTCAAAACTCCTGTACGTAAAGATTCATAAGGCATTTCCGGATCTGAATATCGTGGGAGTCACTTCAAAGACCGACTACGTTGAGAATCCCGACAAGTACGATGACGTTGACGTGATTGTCTCAACAGTACCGGTCGTGCCGCGAAAGGACGCTAAGGTGATCCTTTCAAGCGCAATGTTTAACGAACAGGATAGGAATCGATTGAGCAGGTTATTGAATGATGAAGACTAAGCTAATTCTGGACAAAAACGTAATCGTGCCTAACCGCGATAAATGGCTTAAACACGTTGCGGGCATCATCCCCGATTTCTCGAATGATCCAACGCTGCTCATTCAGACGTTAAGAGAGCGAGAAGAAATCGGGAGCACAAGGCTTGCGGAAAAGTTGGTAATGCCGCATGTCGTAATGCCTGGAATTGCCGATAGCTATATCATCGTTAGCCAATTGGGATCCCCAGTTGAATGGTTTGATAATCATTCAGTGGATACCGGAACGTTTCTGGTCGTAAAAGGCAACGATGAAGCGATAAGTAATTTTGTGGTTCATATGGCAGATGATTCTTTTGTAGAACGGCTGTGTGAACGAGGCATAGAGAAGAAAACTATTGAAAGTCTTTTAGAAGAATAGAGGGAAACGCATGTTGTTTGATAAAGAGGTTATTTTATTTAACCAAGATGCTTCTGACAACGTAAGCGCCTTAACTCGGCTGGCTGACAGTATGTATGCCAAAGGAGTAGTAACCAGCGAGTACAGGGATGCCTTACTGAAGCGTGAAGAAAGTTTTCCCACCGGACTGATGACTCAAACGATTGGGGTTGCGATTCCTCATACGGATCCAGATAAGGTGATTGAGCCGCAGATTGGATTCATGAGTCTGAAGCATCCAGTGACTTTTCATCAAATGGGCGATAATGCCGAGATTCAAGTAAAACTGATCTTCATGCTTGCACTCAAAAAGTCAGACGACCAATTGAGCATGTTGCAGAAGCTGATGGCGCTCTTCCAAAACCAAGAAGCCATGGACGCTTTGCAAAAAATTGATCAGAAGAATGATTTTCTCGATTTGATGAAGAAGAACGAAATAATTGAATAGAGCTAAAGGGGGATAAAGATATGAGTGCTATAGCATCAGGACTCCAATGGTTCGTTAACCTTGGGGCAAGCGTTATGCTTCCAATACTGCTGTTTATCTTTGCTTTGATTTTACGGATCAAGCCAAGCAAGGCCTTCAAAGCTGGTTTGATGGTTGGGATCGGGTTTATTGGCTTGAACCTGGTCATTAGTCTGTTAACCAAGAATCTTGGCCCTGCCTCGCATGCCATGGTTAGAAACTTTGGGATGCACCTTGGCACGATTGACATTGGTTGGCCGGCTGCTTCTGCCATTGCTTACGGTACCGTTCTGGGGAGTCTGGCTATTCCGGTTGGCGTTATCACCAACGTTGTACTGCTGCTGTTGGGATTGACGCAGACGCTGGATGTTGACGTTTGGAACTACTGGCACATTGCCTTTACTGGTTCCCTCGTCTACGCGGTTTCACACAGTTTCTCGCTTGGGATTTTTACGATGATCGTTCACGTAATGGTTATCTACCTGCTTGCTGACATGTCCGCTCCATACATTCAGAAACAGTACGGTTTGGATGGTATTTCATTCCCACAAGGCGCCTCGGCACCAGGCTACGTATTGGCTCTGCCGTTGAACTGGCTGATGGACCGCATCCCTGGCATCAACAAGATCAAGCTGACGCCAAAGACGATTCAAAAGCGTATGGGAATCTTCGGCGACTCTGGCGTGATGGGTCTGCTGATTGGTATCGTAATCGGTATTTTGGCTAAGTACTCCGTTACCAAGACGTTGCAGCTTGGTGTCTCAACGGCTGCCGTTCTGGTCTTGATGCCGCGGATGGTTTCACTGCTGATGGAAGGTCTGACTCCTATTTCTGAAGGTGCCAACGAACTGGTTCAAAAGCACTTCCCAGGCCGGAACCTTTACATCGGGATGGACAGTGCGCTTGCTGTAGGTAACGAAACGGTTCTGTCCGCCTCACTGCTGCTGGTTCCAATTACGCTGCTGATTGCCGTAATCCTGCCAGGTAACCACGTGCTGCCATTTGGTGACTTGGCAACCATCCCTTACATGATTGCCATCATGGCTGCCGTATTCCGCGGCGACATTTTCCGGACGCTGGTTGGTGGGATCGTGGACATCATCTTGAGCCTGTACATTGCTTCTTGGGTTGCTCCACTGGTTACGGCTTCCGCAAAAGCTGCCAACTTCAGCCTTCAAGGCAACACCTCAATTTCCGTTCTTAGTGACGGTGGTGTCTGGACTACCTGGGTCGTCGTTGGCCTTGGCAAGATTATGACTTGGGGCGGTATCGGTTTGATCGGTGTCGTTACCTTGGCATTGATGATCTGGTACAACAAGTTCCACAAGAAGAACCAAGCTAAGAAGGCTAAACCTGCTGCCTAGATTTGTTTAAATTTGGAAGGAGATTATTACTATGAAGACGTTAATGGTTGTTTGCGGTAGCGGTGTTGCTACTTCCACTGTTGCTGAAGGAAAGATTCGCGACTTTTTGGACTCAAAAGGATTGCTGGACAAGGTCAAGATCTACAAGAGTAACATTGCCGAACAGATCAACAACATTGATGACTACGATGTGTTTGTCAGCACGACGGTCGTTCCAGAAGACGTTCGCGACAAGGTTATCAATGGCCTTCCGCTGCTGACTGGTATCGGTGTAGATAAGGTATACGATCAAATCCTGGCAAAGCTGGGTGAAGACTAGATTAACCTACGAAAAGCAGGCCCGTGGAAATTCCGCGAGCCTGTTTTTTTTGATTGTTGATGGAGTGTGTTGAACAAAAATTGCTGAGCTGCTAAGGCATATTTATATCCCTCTGCTGTCGTAAAAATTAATAAGATGGCAGTCTAAAAATGCCCAAAAATGGCAGCGTGAAATTGTACAAGAATGGCAATTTCAAAATGTACAATGCCCCACGTGCCATGCAGAATTCGTAAATCGCTGATGGACGCATTGCGGAGTCATTTTGGGCAGCGAAACGTACTCGTTGAGGGTGCATTATAGGCGCGAACCGAGAAAATTAGTATCCACGTCAAATCCCCGTCACTGGCGGGTCCATGAGCATTCATGGATCGATTTCCCTTATGCTCTTTAAATTACAGAAAACCGAAAAAGGAGATTTTTTAGCTACTTGAAAAATCTTGTCATTGATCGGCATCGTAGAATTTGAGAGTGTCAATAATTTTGTGTACTTTTGAAAATCCTTCTTTGTATGAAATGCTTACTTAAATAAACATGGAATCCAAGGTATCCTTGCTTCCTCGAAATCCACGATGTGCTCGTTCTTCGAACTTGTCATTGTATTCTAGAATTTGAGTTGTCACGAATCGTTGAAGGGCATCCTCATTTGGAAACTGCTCCTTCTGGCGAATTTTCTTCTTCAACTTTTTGTTGAAAGCTTCAATCAAATTTGTTGAGTAAATTGATGCCCGAATGCTTGGCGGAAATTCGTAGAAGGTGAATAAGTTACTTAACTTACCCAATTTTCGCATCTGGTTGCTATATTTGCTTTTCCATTTCAAAATGAAGTTATCTAAAGCTTGTTTTGCTTCTTCAAGTGATTCAGATTGGCGAATTTCTTTAAATTCGCTCATCAAATCTCGCATATCGCTTTTTCGCACATGTGATGTGAGGTTACGAAGCACATGGACTAAGCAGCGCTGAAACTTAGCGGTTGGATAAATTTCTGCAATCACATTTTCGAGCCCAATAAAACCATCGGCGATGAATAACTGAACCTGTTCAATTCCTCGATTGCGTAAACTTTCAAGTAGTTCACGCCATGCTTCACCATTTTCGTTTGGTGCTACCGAGAAGTCTAAGACTTCTTTACCGCCGTCACTACGAATTCCAATCGCGATATTAACCGCTTCGCGCTCAACAGTTCCGCGCTTGAGCGGAATATAAGTAGCGTCTAAGAACACGCAAACATACTGTGAGTGCTTAAAGGTCCTGTTATGAAACTCTTCAACCAAGTTGCCAACTTGCTTAGTAATATTTGAAACGGTAGTTGGTGAATAGTAATCGCCATACATGCGCTCAACTAAATCAGCTATTTCACGAGTCGTGATGCCTTTGGAATACATTTTAATGATCATCGATTCCAGAGTATCTGTCCGCCGTGAATATGGTTCGAATAAAGCGTTACGAAATTTATTCTTACGATCGCGCGGAACCGTAATATTGATTGGTCCAAATTCAGTATCGATGGTTCGCTGATACGATCCGTTTCTGGCGTTGTCCCCATGAGCGGAACTGTCGTTACGCTCATAGGGTTGGTAGCCTAAGACTGCCGACAATTCTTCTTGAAGTAATGTATTGACGGTTTGTTCTAACTGATTGCGAAAGACATCTTTTAATGATGTTTTAGAGTCAGAAGATAGCGCGTCAAGAATTTCTTTGTTAAACTGGTTCATAGGGAAAGCCTCCGTTTTGATTGTGTTTAGCGATTTAATCATACGGGGAAGGCTTTCCCTTTTCAATTTAATTTAGAAATTTACACAAAATATTTTACACTCCCTAGAATTTTATATCGCATATATAATTTGCGCCAACATTCCTCACGATCAAGCAGAAGATATCGCTGAATTGAGTTATCCTTAATATACAAACAAGCATTCCCGATCTGATTGGGAACGTGAAGTAAGACGTTAGGGGCGGTATGATGAGTATTGCGGTAAGAGCTTTAGGGATTGCGGTTATATTGATGATGGCGGCATTGGCAGTTCGACTTTTAAATGAAAGAGAACAGTTGTCTCGTAATTTAGAAAACAAGTCCAGATTCGACAAACGCAGTCGATTGAGATGGAAAATGGGGATCCTAGGGTCGAGAAGAAAGCTTAAGCAGGGAAGACTTGCTTTGGGTCAGATGGTACTAGCTTTTTTGGTTGGTTTCCTAACGATGCGCGCCTACGCGAATGAGTATTTCTTTATGATTGGCGGCAGCATCAGTGTGATTGTTTTTGTGCGTTCGTTCTTCGTTTGGAAAAGGATTACGCGCGAGAGCAGGCCAGTCATTCTTAGTGGTTCAGCAGCCAGGATCATCAAAGAGTTCTTTGATGACGGGGCTAAGAAAAACTCACAAAATGATGACGGATCTAAGAAGGACGATTAGAATAAATGAAAGCGTGATTGTTGCGAAACTATTTATTATTTTCGGTGTTAACTTTGGGAGACTAAGATCTGTAATTTGTTCAGCATAACTTGAAAGAAGGCATGATGAAATGACTGATGATGAAATCATGGAAATCTATCGAGGTTGGGATGACAAAACTTATGCGGCGATCAAAGAATATGTATCTATGTTTCACCAACCATGGCCAGTTTATGGTCCTCACGATATTGAACTGATTGAATGCTGTATCAAAAAGAAAATGTCAATTGATGACCTGCTGACAGATGATGAAATATACGATAAGTATTATAAGGACATTATTTATTGATAAAGTTGAGGTTAATACATGGCAAGAGCAATTCCAAAGGGCATGAAGTTTTATGATGATCCCGGAAAAGAGCTAGAAAAAGCGTTTAAAGAATATGAAGATAGATTTGGCAAAGGATCAGTTGAGAGGCTGATGCCACTTGTTGACCCATTAAATCCCGATCCAGTGGCAGACATGATAGCAATTCAAAATTAAGAAAAGCTGTCAAGACAGGCAGGCGTTTGCCGGAGATACCTAAGGAAATGAGAGACACTATGCTCTATTAGATTGCTCTTCATGCTATGTTAAGTACGAACTCAGTGCAATATAATTAGCTACACTGGGATTCAGAATTATCATGAGTATCACTGGAACAACTAAGAACTTATAACTTTAAAAGCAGACACACCAAAACCCTTGGCGCGTCTGCTTTTCATTTACCCAAAATCAATCTTATCCAGCATATGCTCACGGCTGACCTGATCAAGCCCCAGGTATGCCAAGGTCATGGCTTCGCTGGAATGGTTCAGCAGCTTCATGACCAGACCAATGTTGTAGTTGGACTGGACGTACACGCGATAGGCTCCAGTCTTGCGCATCGTGTGCGTGCCCAGGTAGTTGATATCCAACAGATCCCCGACCTTGGCCATCACGTTATAGAACTGGCGCTCGTCAATATGCTTCTGCGGCCGCGTGGTAGAAGGAAACAGCCATTCCGTTGTACCCTCATAGCTGTTGCGCTTAAGCCACTGCTGATACATCACCAGGTCCATCATCACCGGCTTGAGGTAGAGCGTGTTCCGCTTGCCGGTCTTCTTGTCCTTGATGAACGCGTGCTGCTTAATGGCGCCATAGTCATCGAAAACGTCCTCCTGCTTAAGCCGCAGTACGTCACTGACCCGCAGCAGAGTTGCCTTGCCGACTTGAAAGATGGTGTAGTTGCGCCGGCCAGACTTGAAGTTGTTCAACAGCGTGTCCTGTACCTGCTTGAGTACCTCATCATCCTTGATTGGCAGTACGATTTGCCGCATTTAATCACCCCTGCTTTCCCGTCAAACGGAGGCTTTCATCAATCAGTCTCATTACGTTATCATCGTCCAGCTGATCGTCAAGTACGACTGAAATCCAGTACTTATGATTCATATGGTAGGCCGGAAAAACGGACTGACCGTCAACTGGCAGCGTGTTGCTTTTCAGATTTATGATATCAACGTTTCCGGCGTTAACATACGGCCATGCCTCTTATCATCCAGCAGCTTCTGGTATTCTTCATACTGCTTATTTGTAATCTTTTTTATATTCACCTAATTATAAATCACGATCTTATCATGGGTGTATTCGGCAAAATTACGGTCCACTTGATCAAATACTTCCTGCATCTCGTTATAAATTTTGCCACTGACATAATCCGCCCGCATTTCTGGTTTTTCAAGCAGTACCCATTTCATCTGTGAGTAAACATATTTCGCAAATGCCAACCACTGCGGGTAATTAATCGACATTGGGTTTTTAGAAAAATATACCTTTCCGGCATTAGCTGCTGTAGCAAGAGAATGACTTATAAAAAGCATTGTAGCCAACTTCGGATGCGTTTCTCGTTTTAACGATACAGGTATAGAGTCTTTTACAGAATGCCCTTCATTAATTCTTTTTAAGGCATATCCCATCCGTGTAATAACCTCTATCAACATCACCGGCACGGACATTGAGCAGAAATGAATAAAATCATATCCTTCATAGTACATTCCTTGAACGATTTCAGCGATGGTCTGATCATAGTCACCAATTTTCCCGAACTGAAGCAGATTAAGCAGACTCATAAACGGAGCTGGTAACCCCATTGATGTAGTGATATCAGATTTAAAATGTATGATTTGTTTTGCAAGAGCCAGAAAGGTATCGCTCTCCCTTCTGTCCGCGTAGTTTTCCATCACTTGACATACAACTTTCCCATTTTTATCGATTGTAGTCATTGTTCCGTTCAGAATATCTGACACACCGAATATGAAACCAAGAACCGGATCATGACCAAGTTGTAATAACCGATGATAATATGCTGACAGTCCCTCAACATAGATTCTCGTATGACGATTGTCCTGTGCATCAAAAGGAACTTTGCTTATCTTGGAATTGGCTAGCTTCTGCATTTCCTCTTCGGGATATTTTTTATCAAAATAATCCCTGACAAAATCTGATAATGGTCCGGCTTTCAGACCATCCGGCGTTTTCTTCGGAATGCCAACGAGTAAAATATCAACCGCTGAACCAACCAAACCGGCAAGAATGGAAATCGCATAGTCAACCTTGTCCATGTGATAGATCTGTTTGAAATCTCTGTTTAACAGACGAATGGCTTCTTCATTTTGCCTCAGCTCATCTTCTGTAAATAGCGCTCGGATATCACATTTCCCTGTTATATATTGATTTGCCTCTGCGCATAGTTCATCCCAATTCGGCACTACTATTACTTCGTTATTACGTTTATTTGCTACCTCATTCTTTGAAGGCAAATCATATCCAAGACTTTTAAGAAGCACTTCACTGCGTCGGATTTCATCATCCGTTGCAGACGAATCAGGAAAATGAATGTTTTTTAACTGCTGATCATGATACATGATCACCTTTGCCATTTGTTGATCAGTGTCATTATTTTTATTCCTGTTCATCTGATCCCTCGCTCTTTTCTTTCTCAGCCTCTAGTGCTTTAACCAATACCTCGTTTATTGTCCCAAGATGCTCAGCCTTCTCGGTTTGATTTGACAGATCTTTTATCTCAGCATCTTGTTTCTGGATTGCTTCCTGCTCTAACCGCTCTTCCTCGCGATGGCGTTTCTCTTCCTTTTTACGTTTGAATAGCTGAACTAAACCCAAATACAGTGCCAACAGCTGCTGCCGCCCAAGATATTATCGTTCCCCATTCATTTCGTGGCGGTTCTGGATAATTAGAGTTGTATTATCGGCTGGTGTGTTCTTATAATCATCATCTTCGTTATTGTTCACTGCGATCGTTCTCAAGCAACGCCCAGGTCATTTTTCAAATCAATAATTGCCTGTTGTAGCAATATATTGAGACTCTGCAAGTAATCCATTCTTTCCTTATCAGCGTCTGCTTCCTTTTTGAGAGCCTCAATAATTGCTTCATGTTTTGCTAGGGCCTCTTTATACAATCTTTCTTTTTCCTGCTGGAGCTGCTTATTTTTCAGATGGCTGGCTAAGCCCACACCACCTGCAGCGAGAATAGCAACTGGTGCGGCTAATACAAAAACGCCGGCAACCATTCCTCCACCGATAAGCGAACCTGCTGTTGCAAGTCCTGATGTAATCCCAGCTGCAGACAAACCAACTACTCCCAATCCATACAGCGCTGCAAAAGAGCCAACACCACCGATTCCGGCACCTAATGCACCCGCCAAAACCTCCGGTATAGAGCTTTCTTTAATGGTTCTGTTTTTATCATTCAGTGCCGCCGCAGCTTCATTAATTACATTCACAACGGGCTGAAGTGAATCCACACTCTGAAACACCATATCTTTCTTTTTTATGCCCTTAGTATCCGAATTCATTTTTTAACTCCATTCTTTCCTGAATCTGTTATTGCCTTTAAGAGCCACGAACTTGCTACAGCCACTCCAGTAAGAGCCGATAATACAGTAGAACTGAAGATACCAGCTGTTTTTATCCATTCATCAGACACTTCTTTTTGAAGAACCTGTAGTTGTTTGCATAGTTGCTTTTCCAGTTGTCATCAACGATACCGGTTTTCAGAATATTGAGGAACTGCTCCTTGTCGCTGTCAGTAGCAACCTCTGAATCAATCTTTAAGGCTGACTTATTCGGCTCGTCGAACTCATCCGTTTTCCAGATGCACTGTTCGATGAGCTTGCTCGTCTTGAGTGCTTTGTCGTTTTTCATGCTGCCGTACTTGTCGTAGAATGCGCGGAGTAGGAGCATGAGCGTCGTTAATGTTGCTGACCATCGATGATTTCCTTTTTGCCGTCCTCGTTCTTGAATGTGACTATCGGGCCGAGGAAATCCTCGTCAGTGTCGCTGTCGAACTTGTCGCAGTCGTTGTCCGGGAACGCAAAGAGAAACAGGTCGTCCTATAATGTCTGGCATTCCTTTTCTCCCCAGGCGTATGGCCTCTGATAGTCCGGTATCGGAAAATCCGTGTTCTTTTCAGTGAAGAGATTCTTTATACTCTTCTAATTAATATTTAGCTTTGACATTCGCTTCTTTCTCCATCTCAGCGTATTATTATGATTTCTTCCCGTATTCCGCTGTATAAGTATCCTTAGTTTTCTGAAAGCCAAATTCGCTCATCAGCTCGGGGATGAATTTTTGGTTTTTAAATACATCGTCAATCAGTCTGGTCATCCTGTCACTCCACTCAATTTTTCGAAAAATCGATAGGTATCATTTTTGCTATATAGAAATAAATAACATGTCTTAATTTTATCATAAAAACGGATGCCTTTAAACCACCTTTTGCGAAGTGTTATTTGATAGAAATAACACTTTCTATCATGATCATGGCCGATCAAGCAGCCCAAATCTCCGAAATGCAAAAATCGCCTCTCAGACGCACTGAAACTTAAATAGATGGGTAAGTTATCCATTACGTTTCGTCTGAGAGGCAATTATCGAAATGCACTAAAAAATCGAGCCAGTTAGCCGCTGACTCGATTATGGTATAATATTTTTGTCCAAGAACATTGGCGGTGCTTCGCTTTTCGAAGGGAGCGATGCCAATGAAGGAGTTGAAAAAACACACGACGCTTCCCATCATTATGAAAGGGATCCATAAGTGTCAAACCGACATCAAGATGGCGCCGACTTAAAAGGTCTTGCCGCTGTTCTTCACGAACTGCATGGCTTACCGATCGGCGTTCAATATGCAGCTTTGGCCACGGTCGTAATCATTGTGATTGCTTCCCTCATAGCCGGTTGCTACATGGTCAGTCATTTCTGACCAAAAAGAAAAACCATCTTTATGAGTGGCAGCTCTAAGATGGTGTTGTACATTCTTAATTTAGTTTAAAGTGTAAGCACTGTCGATTTTCAAGGACATTCGGGCTAACGTGTTCCCTCACGTTAGCCTTTTTGTTTACGCCATAATTATAGCTGATTTCAATCGTCATTGCAATTTGAAAACGCCTTGCCAGACCAGGCAAGGCGCTATATGAATGGTAAGTGCTAGTTATATAAGGATTGAATAATAGCTAGCAGACAATTTAAGCGAGGGGAAACCATACCCTCAAGAATGATTATACTCTAGTCTAAAGCGTTTTTAAATTAGCCGGTCTGCAAAAAAATGTCATTGCAGCTAAGCGAGTTCGGCATTGGCCAGATCAATGGCTTTAATGATCGAGAGGCCCTCATCAAAGTCATTTTCGGCAGCCAGACGATTAGCTTGCGCGGTTAAGGCATCCTCAAAGAAGTTTCTGACCGCGCGACCATTGGCAAAGTCGTCTGGTCGGTTGGCACAGGTCGTCTGAAAAAGATTCATGGCGTAGTCGCGTGCTTCGTCAGTCAGCTCTACCCCATACTGGGCGCACATCTTGTCTAACATTTCCAACAGTTCAGCAGGTTCATAGTCCTCAAACTCCAAGTACTTGTTGAAGCGTGACTTCAAGCCGGGATTGGATGCCAGGAAGGTGGCCATCTGATTTGGATAGCCGGCAACGATCACGATAAAGTCATCACGGTGATCCTCCATGGCCTTCAAAAGCGTATCAATGGCTTCCTGACCAAAGTCGCTGCCGCTTCCCGATGCGAGCGTGTAGGCCTCATCGATAAACAGAATCCCGCCCAGTGCCTGATCAATCACGTTCTTGGTCTTGATCGCTGTCTGCCCGACATAACCGCCAACCAGTCCGGACCGATCGACTTCAACCAGCTGACCCTTGGAGAGAATCCCCATTTTATGGTAGATTTTAGCCAACAAACGCGCAACGGTGGTCTTGCCGGTCCCTGGATTGCCATAGAATACCAGGTGCAGCGACATGGCAGGCTGCTTGATTCCGCGCTGTTCCCGAATCTTGCGGACCTTGAGCAGGTTAATCAATGAGTTAACATCTTTCTTAACGGAATCGAGACCGACCAGATCATTCAGCTGAGCCAGAAGTTCTTCTAAGGTAGCGTCATCCTCTTCAGCAGTAGCAGTTTTCGTGATGCTATTATCATCAGCCGTCTGTTCTTCATCAGCCATCGTTGAAGATTCTACGCTATCCGTACCATCATCGGTTGATTCTGCCGGTTCAGCCATTGGATTTTCTAACCAGAAGATGAACGAACCAGCGCCATTGCCATCAAGAGAGCCTGCAAAAACACTTTGTTGATCATCGCTGACAGTAAGCAGACAAGGCTCATCGGAAAGCTTCAGATTCTCCACGCTGCCTGGATTATCCTCCAAGTCGAATTCCATTGCTTCCAAAAGATCACCATAGTCAGACGCGCTTGGACCATCGACCAAGTAAAGCGAGGATGAATCATTATGAAGCAGGTACAGCTGTTTTGAAGTGATTTCTTCATATTCGGGATGATTTTGCATAAATCGTTGGTAAAAATTCAAGTTAATGTTGAAGATACCTTGCGCGCTGCGTTTGATGCTATCGGCACCATCGGCATTTCCACTTAGATGACAGATGGTACAGATATTATGAATCAGCCGCAGAACCAAGTCATTGAAATCGATATCTTCAAAATCGGCATCCCCCATTTCGGCACGCCCCAGCTCCCATTTCAAAATGCTGTGATATATATTACCTGATGTTTTCCAATCTCCTCGAAAGAACAAAGCCTGCGCGAACTGCAGATTGATCAGCATTGAAATGTCATCATGATTGCTGTCCAATAACACTTCAATCAGCTTCTCCAGCATCAGTCGCTTATTGACTAGAATCTGGTTAATTTCTTCATCCAGAAACAGGTATTCTACCGGACTGTAAATGTAGTCAGACAGGAACCCAATCAGATTTCCCATGGCCACGGTATCACCTGGATTAAACTCGTAGTCATCCAGCAGCTCTATATATTTATCCTTATACTCTCCCAATGGATATATCTCTGACATGAAGTTTTCCCCTTAGTATATGTAGTTATCTTTAATATATCATATGAAGACGACCAAAAACGCCCGCGCTGAGGAAAACGCGGACGTCAGTGACTACTATTATATGAACGAATGACCAACAATGATTAGTCGGAACATGCAGCAAACTATTGATATACAGGCGTTTGAGTTGGGCGAGAATGGGGATAACCGTCCAACCGTTAATAATTATACTATATTATAACAATAACTAATAATAAAATGACTTATCACGCAAAAGAATTGGTATCCCCTATTGAAGTCAATATAATTAAGGTGTTGTCTGATGGCAGCGCTTTGCTTCTTCTGGAAACATTATGAGGGGAGGCGATTGCCATGATGAAAGTCGTTTTGACTGCTCTGGGCCGCCTTCTTTCGGGAAGGAGCTCGCATGATGTCAGACCTTGATCCGTTCGCGGGCTTGGCAAAAGTGCTCAGTGCGCTGCCTGGCCTGCCGGAAACCGTGCAACTGGCCGCGTTGGGAACCGTCTGCTTTCTGGCGCTGGTCATCGCGGTAGTCTTTCTCTGGCCGAAGAAGCCGAGAGAATAAAAAAGGCATCGTCCCGCAGTTTGGCGACTGGGACGGTGCTTTATTTCTGCTATTCATGAAGTAAGGCGCTGTCGATGATGACAACGTGGGCTTGGCGCTGTGCAGGCGTCAGGCCCTTTTATTTACGTCTTTATTATAGTCGGGCATGGATTGCTAATCAAGAATCGTGGTTCGGCTTTTTCATATCAGTCTATTTATAATATAACAGCAAAAGGAGGATGTTTTTATGACCAGTTTTCCGTTAGTTGCCGACATCAGCAGCTATCAGCCTGATGAGCCGGCATTTTTCCAAGCATTGAAGAATCAAGGAGTCAAGGCGGTTATCGTCAAGATTACGCAAGGCTCTGCGGATGGGGATGCCTATATCAATCCTAAAGCCAAGGCGCAGATAAGCAACGCGCGGGCAGCAGGACTGCTCGTGCATGGCTATCACTATGCTCGTTTCAACGGTCGGCAGGATGCCATCAATGAGGCCAAGTGGTTCTACCAAAATGCAACCGCGCTGGGATTGGGTAAGGAAAGCGTCTTGGCGGTGGATGCGGAAGATGACGCCCTTGCCCATTACGCGACCGCTGACGTCAACGCGTTTCTGCAGTACTTGATCGATCAGAAACACTTAAACGTGGACGTGTATTCGATGGCGTCCTGGTTCTGGGAAAAGCGGCTGATTCAATCGGAGCTGATTGCCAAAAACGATTGGGTGGCCAACTATGGTAAGTCGCAGCCTGGCGTTCCCAATGTCGGTACCTGGCAGTTCACCAACAGCTTTTTGGTACACGGCATCGGCATCGACATGTCCTACGATTTCCATGGCTACTACACCGACCCTAAGATTGGCTACGCGGATGGTCAGCTCGCGATCCAGGTTGAACAGGCACCAACGCCGAAGATTGAGATTCCCGTTCCCGATTCATGGGTTGATGAGCTGGGCGATACTTGGCACAAGGAAAAAGGCAGCTTTCTGTTGGGCATGCCGCTGCACCTTCGCTGGGGAGCGCGAACCAATTCAGCAATTATCGCCATGCTGCCGGCGGGCGTCATCGTAAGCTATGATGCCTGGTCGCGTCACGGCGGCTTCGTCTGGCTCAGACAGCCGCGCGCCAACCATCAATACGGATATATCACCTGCCGCGATGCACGAACCAATCAGGCATTTGGGACATTCGCCTAATCTCGCAACAAAAAATCGCCCCACTGGCAGTCAGTGAGACGATTCTGGATAATCAACTAAGCGGAATGAGATCGTTAATCATCTATCTAGCGAAACAAAATCAATGTGAATTGGGTGAAAAATTTCGTGAGATGAAATTTCTGAAGGGATGGGCTAACCCTTCATTGATATTACAGCGCTTTCTTTTGTCTTTTTAAATATGTTGCACTATATTATAACTACAAAAATTCAACACAAATAGAAACGCCCATGTCTGGACGCTTTTCTATCCCTATCTGCGTTTGCCGCCATTTTTGAGATAAAGTTTGTAGCTGGTCGTTGAATAGATTTGAGAGACAATGCTGCGTACCTTACGAGAAAATAACCGCCACATCGCGTCATCTGGCAGCTTCTCGACTTCAAATAGAGTCTTGGGACGCAAACCTTTGCCAAACTTCCACTCAATCGTACTGCCATTGATCATATATGCTCGGCGCGTCATCGTGATTTCAGACATATTACCCTTTGGCAGCGGCTTGACATCTCCCACGTGATCCAGTCGAAAACGATACTGCCCGTCTTGAATTTGAACAGGTGGATAGATTGCCGTGCGATCAGGTGTTTCTACCGGCTGAAACATGGCCATGCGGCGGTTAGCCTGCTCATGACCGATATAATCAACCCATTCCTTGCGCATATCCTTGATAAATTGCTTTTTCTCATTTGGATTTCGTTTAAGGTTTAGCTGGTTTGCCCGTTCGTTGTATCGATTGGCAAATCCTTTAACCCATTCCTGCTCTTCGGGGGTCAAATCACTGAGACAAAGCGCGATCGTTCGTCGGTATGGCAGAAAGTTGTCAGCCACCCACCGATCAACATCCTCCTTGTTGAAATAGGTCCGGCAGCCCAGCACCGGCGCGTTAAAATAACGGACCGAACTCATCAGGTTGCGTTTGAGGAAATCCGCGCCAACCCAGAGCTTTTCTTCCAGTTCAAACTTCTTATATGAGTACTTCTCAAATGCGACAAAGCGCCGTTTCTGCTTGTGACTGGCAACCTCAACGTACTCGCCGGAATCGATAAGTTCGCCAGTTGCCTTGTCAAAAGCCTTCAGCGTATTGCCATCACGTTTGAATTCAAAATCTTCCAATGGTATATGTATCTCTCCCTAATTCTTGATGCCTAATGAATTGATTATACTATATTATAATGATTTTGAAACACCTATTTGTGCCAAGATTGAGGAAGTACGTCCTTGATTGCTGAGGATTGTTTTGAGAGTGAAGTGAAAGTAAATTTATACCACTTTAACTAACCTAACATCTAAATTCCCTTCAAACTATCTATAAACTTGGTTAGGTATCGTGCTGCTTACCGCTTCATTACGGAAATATTCCGCGATGAGGCTCTTTTTGTTTACTGTAAACCGGAGAGCTAAAGAGAATAAAAAAGGGACCCCAAGCCGTGTTTGACGACTTAAGATCCACAGAAAGATTCTCCCAAAAAAGGAATTGCTTATGTTATTCAGAACTACCAGATGAGTATGCAGGCCCCATCACCAGGCTCGGCGACACGGAGCAGCAATAGGGCTCACCCGAGGCGACGGTAAGCATGGCACATGCGGCCCGCCGGAGGGGAGACCAGAGCGCGGAGTAAAGCCGAGCCTGGCAGCCAAATATTTTGACTGGTCCCCTGTCAATAAAATAGACAATTTAAATAGAGACTTTTTTGTCCTATGCCACGACTAAATTTTGAATTTGAGTTTGATACTCATCTTCAAGTTGCTTTGGTGATTTGAATCCACAGTGACTGTGAATTCTAACTGTGTTGTAAAACGTTTCAATGTACTGAAAAACTAGTCGTTTAGCTTCGGAGTATGAATGGATTTTAAACCGATTTATCCATTCACGCTTAATCAAGGCGTGAAACGACTCAATGCAGGCATTATCCCAAGGATAAGCTTTCTTTGAATAGCTTAATGTCATGCTAGCTGTAACTTGATTGTAAGCTTCAGACGTAAACTGACTACCACGATCACTGTGCATGATTAATGGCTTGCTAATATGGCGACTGTGCTTAGTCTTTTCAATAAGTGGGATGACATTCGATACCTCCAAGGTTTCAGATAAGTCCCAACCAATGATCCGTCGGGAGTACAAGTCCATAATACTGGTTAAATAAACGAATCCGTCATGAACTGGAATATAAGTGGTGTCAATGCACCAAACGGCGTTTGGTCGCAATGGATTGAACTGCTCGTCTAAAATATTTATTAGCTGTTTATCAAACTTAGAATTGCGAGTGGTAGTCGTCCAAGGGGTTAGGTAAACGGCGTGAATGCCAAGTTCACGCATATACTTACCAACAGTTCGTTCAGCGATCTTATATCCTTTTGAGCGAAGTTCTTGGGTGATTTTGCCGGCACCGTAAATACAAAGGCTTTTGAGCCAAATTGCTTTAATTTCACCTTGAATAAACTTCTTCCGAAGCTTTCGCGGTGATTGGTGATTATGACGCTTTTCTCGTTGATAGTAACCACTTCTTGAGATTCCAACATAATCACACATACCATTGATGGAAGGGTGGGATTCCAAAGCGTGCTGAACGTCCATTTCTTGGTATACCTTTTCGGTAGTTACTTGCTCAGAATCCCGATTGATTTTTTTAATACTTCGATCGCTCCTTCAGCGTCACGAAGTTGACGCTTTAGTCGTGCAATCTCCTTGTCCTTATCGCTGGCAAAATTACCAGAGCCACGGCCAAACTCCCCAGTCTCAGTAAACAGCTTAATCCATTTATGTAATGTACTAGCCCCAATACCTAGATTCTTACTTATTTCATTCATGGTCATGTGATCCTTGTTATCTAAGTAATACTGAACGGCCTGTTCCTTAAATTCCTTGTCATAACTGTGCTTCGTCATTATTTGATCCTCCAATTTACTTCCTTAATTATACTAAATCAGAGTCTCTATTTAACTTGTACACTTTTTATTCTAGGCCCAACAACTCCAAAAAGAAGGACAGGTTTCGATAAATCATGATGGAGTATTTGAAGGAGGAACTAATGACAAAACAGCAAGGCCACATACGTTTTGGGGTGACTGCAAGAAGAAACCATCCAATTAAAATCAGATATTTCAAACGTCTAAATGAAACGTTTCCAGATAATCGAAACCATATTAATGCAAAAGGAGACTTCTTCGTATATGCACAATTAAGGGCTAATAGCAACGGATCGAAGTATTCGGTTGTATTCATTTCCAAAGGATGGAGCATATCCGTTAGAGTCTATAGTCCTTTTTTTCAAAAAGAAGATCTCCTCAAAATTCCACACATTTTTGTAAGCAAGTCAAATTCAGAGCATGGTTATGTTTCACTATGCCTATATAAAAATAATTTTGGCCATGCTGAATTCAGATTTGGGGACAGACTGGATACTTCGATCATAGCCTGGACAAAAGAATGGCTTTATTTTTACGAACTATTTTTAATTACTGGGAGATGGTATGGAAATGGTGAGCATCCACAATAACAAAAATAATCTAAGAGAGGTAAAGACTTATAGATTTATAGCTCTCCAAACTAAACCTCTCATAGCAACAATTTCATTAGCATCCACGATTTACTATTTTTTTCGAAACGTTTCAAAAGTCACTCTCAACACTCTTGGTATTGACTATAAGCTATCAATACATCCCTGGTTTATTAGGCTCTTTATTTCCCTAATCCTATCCTATTACGCAATGCTCATTATCTTTAAATTCATCGGAAAAGAAAGATTATTGCTCCCAAACACGTATTACTTAGTACCTTCATTTATCATTAAGCTTGCAGCTGCGATAGGTTATTGTCATAAGGGGAGCGCGGCCAATATTCCAACTTGGCAATATATTGATTACCTATATAATAATTGGGCCAGATTATCTATTGACGTTCCAGAAGTAATAGATGCCAGTAAAGATACTTCAATCAAAGTATCAGAAATAAGGAGTGATGCTGAGGATGACAAAATCCTTTCAATTATTATTTCCGATACCTATCCTATAAATTTGAATACATTACCTTCAACTATCAAAAACCATAGCTATGTCGTCTTGCAAACTATGATCAATGGCAAAGTTAACCTAGGAAGACGAGCCTATAATCCAGAATTAGTCAAAATTTTCATAGATCAAGTAAATAAATCTAAGGAAAATGGCATTACAACAATTCAACTGTTGTCTAACACCAATCCTAAACACATTAAGGAAATAATGAGGGAAGCCT
The DNA here is from genome assembly GCF_013423865.1 of Limosilactobacillus mucosae. Taxonomy (NCBI): domain Bacteria; kingdom Bacillati; phylum Bacillota; class Bacilli; order Lactobacillales; family Lactobacillaceae; genus Limosilactobacillus; species Limosilactobacillus mucosae. The sequence goes on from NZ_CP058956.1 coordinate 19,822, forward strand.
TTTGCAATGCTGGACGCAGTCATATAAAACACCTTGTAGTATATGAAAATCCTAGAGAGAATAATTATAATTTTACAAAACGCCACAATATTTTCTAAATCGTCCTACTACACGTTTAAAAAATTCTAAAATCGTAAATTTATAGACTCATTTTCCAAATAATCATTGAAAAAATACCGAGCAGAACTAGCTAAAGAGACTATTTCCGTTCGGTATTTTATTATTAATTCAATTTATCCAAGAAACTCGTGCCGTGTAGGGCCTTGAGATGGAAGTTATCCAAAATCGTGGCGCCAAGATCGGCATACGTTGAGCGAACGCCGAGGCTGCCGGACGTCTGCATCTTTGCCGACCAAGCCAGCAGCGGTACTTCCTCGCGCGTGTGATCCGTGCCCTTGAAACATGGATCATTGCCGTGGTCAGCCGTAATCAGCAGCAGATCATCAGGACGCAGCGCCGCCAGAACATGACCCAAACGCTGATCAAAGTCCATCAGCGCCTGACCAAAGCCCTTTGGATCGCGGCGGTGGCCATACATGGTGTCAAAGTCGACCAGGTTCGTGAAGCAGAAGCCAGTGAAGTCCTTTTCCAGCGCCTCATCAACGTGATCCATCCCGTCCATGTTGCTTTCGTTATGGTAAGCCTGATCAATGCCGCGACCAGAGAAGATGTCGTTGGTCTTGCCAATCGCGATGACCTTGTAGCCAGCCTCGTGCAGCAGGTCCAGATCCGTCTTGCCGGTTGGCTCTAGACTGAAGTCATGTCGGTTGGCTGTCCGTGCGAAGTGGTTCTTGTCCGGTCCTACGAAAGGCCGCGCGATGACCCGACCAACGATGTACTCCGGCCCGTTTACAAGCGTCCGCGCGTAACGGCAGATGTCATACAGTTCTTCCAGCGGGATGACGTCCTCATGCGCCGCGATCTGCATCACAGAATCGCCGGAAGTGTAGATGATCAGCTCGCCAGTGTCCATTTGACGCTCGCCATAGTCATGAATGACCTGCGTGCCAGAGTATGGTTTATTGACGATTACTGGGCGGCCCGAGTACTGCTCAATCTTTTCGATAATCTCGTCTGGAAAGCCATCAGGGAACGTCGACAGCTCTTTTTCAACGGGCAGGCCCATCATTTCCCAGTGACCGTCCATACTGTCTTTACCGGCGGAAATCTCATCCATACGGCCATACCATCCCAGCGGCTTATCAGCGGCGGGGATGCCCTCTATTGGTGCCACGCGCAGATTGCTCAGACCCAGCTTAGCCAGGTTAGGCAGCTTTAGCGCACCCTTCCAGGCATGACCAAGATCGCCCAGCGTATCAGCGCCCTCATCACCAAACTTGGCCGCGTCAGGCGCATTGCCCGTCCCAACCGAGTCCAGCACGATAGCAAAAACGCGTTTGAATTTTGGCTCCGTCATTACTTGTCACCGTCCTTGCCGGCACCACCTTCATTGTCGGCCTCACCGCTAGCCCAAACCTTCGTAGCGTACAGCGAGTTGAACAGCAGCGCGAACTGCAATGCGATTTGTGACAGGCTGGCACCCAGTGAGCCGATGTGGTTGGTCCCCATCATCGTTTGAACGGCTAAGATGCCCCAGTAGATGATGTTGGCACCGTTGACGATGATCCACAGCGACCAGTTTTCTTGGTACTTCATAATGTAGAGCAGCTGTGCGATAAAGCTGACGACAAAGTTGATGGAGTCAAAGTATGGCAGCTGGCCGTGAACCATCGCCAGAACCCACCAGCCGATTGCCCAGGCAACGAACGCGCCCAGGAAGATCAAGCGGCGAACTTTTGGCGAAAAGCGCTTGGTAGCCTCATCATGACCCCACATGTACCATCCAATCGGCTGCGAGATTACGTAGAAGATGTCCATCGCAAACGATCCATAAGCGTGACTGATCCACGCAATGTAGGTCATGGCCAGACATTGAACGATCCCGAAGATGAACGTAATCTTACGCCCTTTCATCCCATAGACCAGACAAAGCGTCCCTGCGACCCCAGAAATCATCCCGATAATGCTGTCGGGAACGATGAGATAGACGATAATCTGCAATGCCACCAATACGCTAACATAAATAATTTCAAACTTCTTCCAGTTGGTAAACAGCTGATTGTACAGCCAGCTGTGGTGTGCTTGCGTTTGTCCCATTATTGATTCCCCCGTTTCTTTTCTATTCTTTAATTGAATCGTCACTCAGAATGTCCATGGCCAGTTTGAGCGATGCGATTTCCCTTTAGCCATCAGTTCCTCGCCATCGACCAGACTGTTGACGCCGGCCGCCAAATCACCTTCATAGAGCACGACATTGTTTAGAATCGACAGCGTCTCCATGCCACGCAGGCGTCCAATCGTCATCATCGCGCCAGATTCCATGTCTGCGCCCACGATGCCCTTGGATGACCAGTAGGCTTCGGTTTCCGCGTTGTCATCCATGTAGAAGCCATCGTGCGAGCGAATAATGCCATAGACTGCGTCAGAAGCGTACTTGTGAGCCAGTGTCATCAATTTGAAAGAAGGTACGGCTGGGTACATTGCCGGCACGTATTGCTTGGTCAGACCATCGTCACGAACGGCGCCTTCGCCAATGATCAGCTCGCCCAGACCGATTCCCGTCTGCATGGCACCGGCTGAGCCAACCCGAATGACTTTTTTGACGCCAACGTTGTGCAGCTCTTCAACGCCAATTCCGGCTGATGGCGCGCCGATACCCGTTGACATCAGCAGAATGCGCTGACCGCGATATTCGCCGATCACAGACTTGTATTCGCGGTTGTATGCCCATTCCTTGGCATTATCCAACAATTTAGCCGCTTTGTCGACACGAGCCGGGTCACCCATGATGATTGCCCGATCAGTATTGATTGCCGTCGTCAGTTGCGTGTGTGGTTGTACTTCTTCACTCATTGCTATTCCTCCGTTTTGATAATCCGCTGTAGTTCCTCAACATTCAAAATCTTGATGGCAGGCTTTGAAGCATCAATGATTCCAAGCTCTGACAGCCGTTTAAGAACCCGATTGATATTGCGGTATGACGTGTCGACCTCGTATGTCAGCTGCTCGCGCGAGATTAGCCGTTTTTCCTTAGCCGAACGCATCAGCTCCAGACCGATCTGCTGCATGGCTGAATACAGGCTGTAGCGCTCCGTCCGTTTGGTAAGATGATAGACCTGTTCGGAAAGGTAGCTGATCATCCGGTTGGCAAATTGCTGATCGTTATTCAGCCAGGCCACGAAATCCCGGTTGTCAATCTTCAGCAGCCGCACCGGCGTGATATTAATGATCGACGCGCTGTAAGGCTTGTTGATCACCGCTTCCTGCTCGCCAAGAAACATCCCCGGCCGGTAGACATCCAGCACTACCGACTTGCCGTTTGCCGAATCCAGATACACCTTGACTCGACCCGCGACCAGCAGATACGTTTCATCATATGATTCGCCTTGCCGCAGATTAAATTCACCAATCTCAAACTCGACGACCCGCATGCGCTCAATGATTTTTAAAGGAGCGTTGGCCATGACTTTATGAACGGCTGGGTCCGAGTTGATTGCCGCGTATATCTTTTCAATGCTCATAGTTCTGCCCTCTCATTACTTAATATGATACGTAAATCTACTTACTGATTCTATGACACCGGTCCCTAAAATGATAGCGGTTTCAGAAAAATGGTGGATTTTTTGTTCGTTTTTGAGGACATATGTCTTGAGCATAAAAATTGTCGAAATGATTGATTAAGAAGTACCAGAAATAACTTGAGCCCTTAGAATTAGTACTACCTAACTCTAAGGGCTCGACTTTAAGCAATATTCCCTTTTCCTAAACTTACTGAAAGTTTTAAATTGAACCTAAAATATTATTTACTGTATCATTTTTCGAACTAATCTCCAAAAATGGGAGTGTAAAATATTTTGTGTAAATTTCTAAATTAAATTGAAAAGGGAAAGCCTTCCCCGTATGATTAAATCGCTAAACACAATCAAAACGGAGGCTTTCCCTATGAACCAGTTTAACAAAGAAATTCTTGACGCGCTATCTTCTGACTCTAAAACATCATTAAAAGATGTCTTTCGCAATCAGTTAGAACAAACCGTCAATACATTACTTCAAGAAGAATTGTCGGCAGTCTTAGGCTACCAACCCTATGAGCGTAACGACAGTTCCGCTCATGGGGACAACGCCAGAAACGGATCGTATCAGCGAACCATCGATACTGAATTTGGACCAATCAATATTACGGTTCCGCGCGATCGTAAGAATAAATTTCGTAACGCTTTATTCGAACCATATTCACGGCGGACAGATACTCTGGAATCGATGATCATTAAAATGTATTCCAAAGGCATCACGACTCGTGAAATAGCTGATTTAGTTGAGCGCATGTATGGCGATTACTATTCACCAACTACCGTTTCAAATATTACTAAGCAAGTTGGCAACTTGGTTGAAGAGTTTCATAACAGGACCTTTAAGCACTCACAGTATGTTTGCGTGTTCTTAGACGCTACTTATATTCCGCTCAAGCGCGGAACTGTTGAGCGCGAAGCGGTTAATATCGCGATTGGAATTCGTAGTGACGGCGGTAAAGAAGTCTTAGACTTCTCGGTAGCACCAAACGAAAATGGTGAAGCATGGCGTGAACTACTTGAAAGTTTACGCAATCGAGGAATTGAACAGGTTCAGTTATTCATCGCCGATGGTTTTATTGGGCTCGAAAATGTGATTGCAGAAATTTATCCAACCGCTAAGTTTCAGCGCTGCTTAGTCCATGTGCTTCGTAACCTCACATCACATGTGCGAAAAAGCGATATGCGAGATTTGATGAGCGAATTTAAAGAAATTCGCCAATCTGAATCACTTGAAGAAGCAAAACAAGCTTTAGATAACTTCATTTTGAAATGGAAAAGCAAATATAGCAACCAGATGCGAAAATTGGGTAAGTTAAGTAACTTATTCACCTTCTACGAATTTCCGCCAAGCATTCGGGCATCAATTTACTCAACAAATTTGATTGAAGCTTTCAACAAAAAGTTGAAGAAGAAAATTCGCCAGAAGGAGCAGTTTCCAAATGAGGATGCCCTTCAACGATTCGTGACAACTCAAATTCTAGAATACAATGACAAGTTCGAAGAACGAGCACATCGTGGATTTCGAGGAAGCAAGGATACCTTGGATTCCATGTTTATTTAAGTAAGCATTTCATACAAAGAAGGATTTTCAAAAGTACACAAAATTATTGACACTCTCCCAAAAATCGCAAATAGAATTAATATGCTTGAACAAATAAGTAATTTCTTCTTTGGCATTAATGATTCATACCAATCGTGATCTTACTTATTCAAAAGGCCTCAACAACTATTTATTTTAAAGTTTATGTTTAGAAATAGAATTAGATACCAATTGAAGCTTTTGATCAATATAATCTTGTGCTTTTTCCATTTTTACTTGGATTCTATATTTATATATCTGTATGTAGGTACCATACATTCTATTCATAATTGCCAATGCTACATCCTCATCCAAAAGGCTATTTTCTCCATTTGTTCGTAACTGATAATCCTTTTTAAAAAATTCTAAAAAATTTGCTTCACTATACTCATCGCCTTTATCTGCATTCATAGAATAGACAGACATCGTAAACACATTATCATCATTAAAATTATTAGCTATTATCTCTTTAGTATCATGTACCGACTCTCTGTAACTAGTAAATTCGTTTTCAATATTGATTATCTTAGACATGCTATTTTTTAAAAAAATCGGTGCAATCTTCTTATTATTGTCTTTAATTTCAAGATTCCAGTTATCCATAAGTTCATTAAACTCTGACCATTGTTCGATAAGAGATGCCAGGTTATCTGCGTAATTTTTAAGTTGATTATATATTATCTTATTTTTTTCTCGTCTATTTCCAAGATGTATATTAATAAAATACGAGATAGCAACCGATATAATTCCCGTCAAAATGCAACTAATTACCATGCTCGACATAAATAACATAACCTCTTTCTATGACGGTCCTTTATTGATATATAAAAGCATACCATAATGTCGATGGCAGTCTTAAAATATGTGAAAAATAATGAGGCACCTCTTTACTTATTACTTAGCGAGGCACCTCATTTCTTCTTACTATATTTATTAGCCGTATTCATAACATAATGACTTTTTAACTGCTCTCATTTTATCAATTGATTGCCCATCTTATCCCATTGGGTACTCGATTTCCTGACCACTTTGCTCATCGGATGGCAGGTTGTTTTCAGCCCGATACAGCGCACGGCAGAAGGATTGCGTCGACATCTTGTTGCTTACGGCAAACTTGACGCCGTACTTCTTGCAGGCCTTAGCAAGCGACCAGGACGATGGATGGTTCGCGTAGGACTTGATCATGATCACCATATCAAGATTCTTGACCGCCTTTTCGATCTTCTTGCTCTTGCCGGCGAACGCGTTGATCAGCCGTGGATCCCCGTTGCAGGCCTTAACCGTGGCTTTCAGAATCTCGCCGTTTTGACCATTGCCGATCGCGATGCCGACTTTTTGTCCTTTCAGATCGACCCTCAGCTTCTTGGCGTCTTGAGTTCCTTGCTGCATGCTGCCAAAGATCTGCTTGCTTAAACCAAGCGCGAGATGCATCTTTTCCTTTTTAGCGGGCTTCTTTTCCGCGGATTTCTGCTTTGGTGCCTTTTCTACCGGCTGATTATCGTCTTCAAGCGGGTAGACCCAGCGAATCGTCATACTGTCCTGGGCGTTGTCATCGTTGGCGTACCAGGCCAGATCCACAATATCGCCATCCTGCACCATGAACTGAATGCGGTCATCCTTGACGTGATAGGTAACCTTGGATCCATTGACCTTCAGCCGCTTTCCATAGATGTTATGGGTAACGACCAGCTCGCCATCCTTGTTTTCGACTACGGCTTGGCGGAATACCTCAATCGGATCATAGTCCAAATCCAGATGGCCAGTGACCCGTTTGATATATGCCTTGGATAATGATTGGTAGGGCTCGCCATCAGCTGTAACGATATCGCCATCTTGCAGATTCAGCATTCGGATCATCTTCTCGCTGATAAAGAACGCCTGCTGACCGTAGGCATCCAACAGCTGAGCCCCAGTCAGACGACGCTGCACGACGTATTCGCCAGGATCCAGATCAAACACTGACGATTGATCAAGCAATTCGGCAAATGATGGCTCAGTTTCTGGTTCGGAACGCGTTGGCGAAACCTGCTCCGTATCAGCTTCGTTCTCGGCAGGCTTCTCAACTGGTTCATTATCAACATTGACCATGTCAGCCGCTTTAGGTTCTTCGGCCGGTTCAACGGTCTGCTTGTCCGCTGCGCTTTGCCGTTCTTTCAATAGCGCGTCAAATCGTTGAGCCGTCTCTTCCTTGATCAGCCCCTTCATCTGCACCTCAGCAACTGCTTCTTGAAAGGCGGTCAGCTTGGAAGCATTATCGGCTTTCTTGGCCAGATCAATGCCGGTCGCGATCAGGCGCTCGATCAGCTGACTAATATTTCCCTTACCAATCAGCATGTCCTGATATGTTTGCCGTGCCTGTTTCAGCTGCTGCGACGCGATCAGATAGTAAGCGTTGGTCGTTGCATTGTCTTCATCGCCCAGATTATAGTGGCAGTCCTCGAGATTCTTCTTCAGCGTGCCAAACGATGGCTGATATTCTGAATCCTTGACTACTCTGCGCAGCTCGTTGGCGGTCGTTTCCATAATCGACTTAAAAATATGAATCGCGTCATACTGGGCCAGCGTCAAGGCATCGCGCTTTTCGGCTGGATTTTCAGTATTATCCTCGTCAGAAACTGATACCTCATCCTGCTCAGTCTGAGTGCCCTCATCATTGTCAGCCATCTCAGTTTCTTGAATATCTTCAACGGCCTCGCTTGCTTCATTCTGCTCAATTGCCGTGTCTGGCGAGGATGCCGTTTCAAGCGGCTCAATCGTCTCTTCATTTCTTTCAGGCTCGCTTGGCAATCCGCTGCTCATCGGATTCTGATAGCCGGACTGATGCCGTAACAGATTCACGATCGACTGGACTGCTTCAATTCCTTCAATGCTGGGATTAGTGCCCTTAATAATATTAATTATATCTTTTCGATAATCATACATAATTCTTCACCTCAATTTTGATTTTATCAACCAATCCGGACAATAAGCGTCTATGTATGAAAAAAAGCCCTAAAAATTTTTGAAATTATGACAAATAAACCAAGTCAGCGGAGTGTAAGTTGAACCAACTCGGAACCAATCTTTTATCGTGGATTATTTACTTTTTACAATTCACAATTTACAATCTACTATTTACAATTTATTATTTACATTGTAGAAGTTTTCTGCAACGGGATATAAATGCCCATATATCAGCATATCTTAACCGTAAATAATCCACTTTCCACAATTTACAATCTACTATTTACTATTCATAATTCATTATTTACATTGTTGGAGTTTATTAAATAAGCAAAAGTCTGCCGATAAAGATATCAAAAAACAAGAGATACCTGCTCATCATTCATCAAAAAAGACGACCCGTTATGATCAGCGGATCGTCTTCTGATATTAAAAAATCGGAACTGGCTTTTGCCAATCCCGATTCAATCAATTAATATGGCAGCTCTTTAACCTTTGGCGAGTTTTGAAATGGCCTTTAATCCTCTTTTATCAACCTCGATCATTGATGATAATTTATCATTCACAATTAATTGTTTACAATCCACTATCTACTATTAACTATTTACATTGTAGAAGTTTATAACATTATCACTTAAGACCCTTTGTATAGCGGTTTATACTACGTTAACATTTTACAATTCACAATGCACAATCTATTATTTACAATTCATTATTTATTATTTACATTGTATAAGTTTACAAACAGCAACGAGCAGTATCGCTTAACCGACGTAGATATTATCCCAAATCCGTCAATTTCGGTCCTGTAATTTTTAACCCCAAAAAGGAATTCCTGATGTTATTCAAGACTACATGCACTCATATATGACTAGAACTTCCTGTATATAAATATAAAGAGGGTGTATATGCATCCCCCAAGCCGGCGGAGCATGAGCGAATCATGGGGCTCACTCGAGGCGACGGCAAGCATGGCACATGCGGCCCGCCGGAGAGGAGACCCGTGGAGCGGAAGCGGAGCCGGCCTGGGGAGCGTCTAAAACCAAAGAAAAAGCCAAGCCGTCAACTACCACCGATTAAAATCGGTGGCTTGCAGCTCACAAGCCTAACGGCTTAGAAGTAGTAACGCACTAACGTGCTTCTTCTGCTGTGGCTACATCATCGGGTGGTTGACGACACCCGTTTAACCAACGAGGTTTACTCATTAGTCGTTAATTTACTAAAAGATGGACGTTCATTGCCGCTAATATACTGAGTACCCAAGAGTTGAATGTTCATGGCGCCAATCCGATCGTCATTAGATTTGTACCCGCATCGATCGCAAACATACAAATGTTCTTGATGGTTACGATTGTTTTTCCAGATGCGACCACATTTTGGACAACGTTGGCTCGTGTATTTAGCTGAAACTTGAATTACTTCGCTCCCGACTAAACGAGCCTTATAAGTTAAAAATTGGCCTAGCTGATAGAAAGCCCAGGATACTTGTTCGTAGCGCTTTGCTTTTGTAACCTTTTCAGTCGCAAATCGTACATTAACTAGATTTTCCAAAACAAAAAGGGTATCAGCACCATAACGGTTAACGAGTGTCTTTGACAACTGATGATTGACATCAGTCATCCAGCGGTTCTCTCGTTGACCAATCTTCTTTAATCGGCGCTTGGCTGATTTAGTTCCCTTGCTTTGCAGCTGTTGGCGTAATCGTTTAAATTTACGGCGCTTGCGTATTACTTCTTGACCCTGGAAAAACAACGTTTTCCCTTGCTCATCATACGCAGTTGCCAAGAATCTTAATCCTCGATCAATACCGACTACATGTTGTGATTGTTCTTTTAGGTAGTCTGGCAGTTCCTTGGTTGCACTAATGTGCATGTACCACTTACTGCCAATATGTAATATCTTAGCTATACCAAATTGCCAAGTGCCGTCTAAATATTGATCAAATCCTTGGCAAGTAAATGGTGCTTTTATACGACCATTAACTGTATTGATAGACATTACATGATTGTCTTTAAGTGACCAATCACGATTGCGTTGTAAATCTAATTGAGGTCGTTTAAAACTGATAGGATACCACAGCCACTCTAGAGTGCGGGACTCACTTTCCCAAATATCATTGCCGTATTGATCCTGCCTGCCTGTGTTATAACGATAAGGCTTTTGAGCCAATTGTGTTTTAACGGTTCGGTAACGAGCAACGACATTACGAATTGCTGACTGAGCCATTTGCGCTTTTAATCCATAATCGCTTCGCAATTGATGGTACAACGCCTTATTTAACTTCGCTTGAGCCATTTCAAAGTTATGGTTAAACATATACTGAGAAACTGCATTACAAGCCTGCCGGTAATTCTCTAAAGATTTAGCTAAAGCTGATTCATCGAGTGGTGACTGTAACTTTAATTTACATTTAATAGTAATGGCTTGTTGCATTAGGTTCACCTCACTTTCTTCATAGCTTAATTATACTATATTTATATATGAAGTTTAAGAAAGAAAAAAGGTAAAAAAGAAGAGGTTGGAAAAAAAGTCTCAAAACTAAAGAATCGCTAGGAACCACGTTGCTGAAAACGTTGATTTCTAGCGATTTTTAATATTACTATTCTCTAAAATTCATCTGAAAATATAGTTTTTTCCCAACCTCTTGAATGGGGGGTTCCTCCCGCCACTAAAGTAGCGGGTATCCAGCCTATGCATTATCAATGAACTCGTCACGACCTGGCTTATTTTAAATTAACGTCACCACTAGCCGAAATACTTCAGCAGCGCGGTAACCTCTTCCTTGGTCAGCTCAAAGGACGTATTGCCGGCAAATCGTTCATGAAGCACCTCATCCGCGTTCTTGGCCAACTCTTCGTTCGAGACGCCATAGTCGGAAAATGGATGCAGTCCGACCTGCTCGTCACGGAACTTCAGATAGGCCTGCTTGGTGATCGCGCCAATTTCGTCTGGTGTTTCATCTCCAGTAAACTCGGCGCCCAGAATCTTGCCAATCTCCTTGACCTTCTTAGACAGTACAGAGACCGACATCTCAAGCACGGAAGGCAGAGCATAGGCAACCGCCTCACCATGGACGAAATGATACTTGGATCCCAGAATGTGAGCTTCTGAATGCGCCACGATGGTTCCAGACTGGTTAAGAATCCAGCCCGCCAAGTTGGTAGCCACCATCATTCGCTCACGATACTCAATGTTCTGGCCTTCCGCAACCGCTTTAGGCAGATAGTTGGCACACAGGAACATGATCTTTTCTGAGATGGCATAGGCCACGGGACTGCTTAGATTGGACAGGTAGCCTTCTGCGGCGTGCGAGAAGACGTCCAAACCGCTGGCAATCGTTTGGCGCTTTGGCAGACTCAGCGTCAGTTTAGGGATCAGCAGCGCGTAATCACTCAAGATGCGGTCCGATAAGATAGCATTCTTCTCAGGGTCGTTTCATCGGTAACTACGAGCGCGTTGGACATCTCGCTCCCAGTACCGGCCGTGGTAGGCACGCTGATCAGACACTTGAAGTCACGGATAAGCGATTCGTCTTTTACGTAGTCGAGGATATCGCGGCTGTCGCCATTGCTGGCCACGATGTCGATTCCCTTGGCACTGTCCAGGCAGCTCCCACCACCGATTGCGATCACGCAGTCCGCGCCAAAGTTTTTCATTGATTCCGCGCCCTTATTGATGACGCTGGCAGGCGGGTCTGGTACGATCTCGCTGTAGACCGCCGTCTCAATGCCATTCTCATCCATTTCGGCGAGCATTTCCTGTACGGCTGGCACGCCCATCAAAAACTGATCGAGCACTACCATTACGCGCCGTTTATCCTCTAGCTTGAGAATCTCCATGATTGATTTGGCCAGATCGTGTTCGACGACGACCTTGATCGGTTGCTGCATTCTGATTTTCATATTCCACGCCCCTCGCATTCTCTTGATTGATGACAATCAGAGCCTCCCCTGACTCTGGATCGCGTTAATCGTCTCGCTTTTTGGATTCTACAGACCAATCTCCGCTGCGGCTTTGTCAGCGGCCTCGCAGAACGCCTTGACCTTTGGAATGTCTTTTTCCATGTTGCCGTGGTCGTACTCGATGCTCGTCTTGGTCAGCGAGTCGACGCCGTATGGACGAATCTTCTTGATCGCGTCCGCCACGTTATCTGGTCCCAGTCCACTAGCTTCAATTACCTTGGCATTGACCGACTTGACGATTTCAGCATCGATATTCCAGTCGTGCGTCTGACCGGAAGTACCAATCCCCGTGTCAGGAGCCAGGCCAGAGTCCAGCAGAATGTAGTCGACGAATGGATCAACCTTCTTGACGCGCTCAATGGCTCCCTTGCCATCAACCAGCACTGCCTGCATCAGTTCAGTGTCAGGAGCGACTTCTTTCAAACGCTTGGCGAATTCCTCGTCAGCCGTGTAGCCATCCCCTGCCACGTGCAGAATCTCTGGCCGCAGGCGCTTGGCCAGGTCGATCATCTCATCTGGATCGTTCGTCAGCATGATCAGAACCATCTTGGCTCCGCGCAGCCGACATTCTTCATGAATCTGGTCAACCCGGTACAGCGGTACCAGCCGATGTCGACTCGAGATGCACCCACCGACTGAGCATTGGTCTTCTTGTACAAGGTCGCCATGGTGTTGCGATAGACATGATACTCCTGGGACAGCTCGCTGATCAGTTCCGAGTACCGTCGCTCCACGTTCAGTAAGCGTCCACTGGTCTAGTCGCCCGACGAGAATTTTATTGCCGATTTTTACCTATGCCATTCCCGGATTGAGACCGTTTTGCTTGAAGCCGAAAATCTGCTTTTTGAAATCCTTAAGCGAAAATGGCGGCTGGAATTTCTCATGCTCTGAACTTGGCGACTGCTGCTCCGTGTTTGCTGATGACGCGAAACGACGCTTGTCATCTGGCGCGGCTTTAGGATAGGCGTCCATAAATTCAGCCGCGGTCTGCCCAATGGCCTTTTCCACGATTCGCTGTTGAGCGTCGTTGGATTGCGGCACGTTTTTTTCGTTGGCGATCCGCTTCGTCAGCCAGTCTACCGGATAGTCGGCAAATTGATTGTTTTGAGCGCTTGGCTGGGTAATGGCATCGTTCATCGCGTTAGATGTCTGAGCGTTCCGATCAAAGTTACACGTGAAATTTGAGCTGTTTGCGTCAACGGGATTGCTGGACTGCCAATTCTGCTTTGACGGCATGATCGGCACTTCACGGAACTCGTATTCTGATTCAGATGCTGCATGGCTTTGTGCGGGACTTGGCGCGTCGTCTTCCGGCAGTTTGAGAATTGGAATCTTAGGCGCGCTGCGGAACTGGCTAAGCATCTCCTGCGTCATGATCCGGAATTTCTTGCGATTCTGGTTCATAGTCGAAAAGCTTGCGTCCAGGAATTCAGCAGCCTTGAGATGATCATAGACCATGTCGTCCAGATTGGTGATGCCATTGGCGCGATCCGTGTAGAGAATCTGGGCGATATAGGCCGGTGGATTGCTGATTGAATATCTTTTGCTGAGTTTGATGGCACAGCTCAGCATTCTGGCGCCAAACTGCTTCTGCAGACTTTCCAGATAACGAGCCGTGTAGTTGGTAAGATGCCCAAACTGCGAACGATACAGGGCGAACGCGAAGTCCAGATCATTATCGTCAACGAGTCCTAAAGAGCGTTCTTCAACCGGCTCATTCGATGGCTTCGTTTTTTGATCATCAGCGGCTGTTGGCTGGTGCGTGTCGTCAGATTTTGCGGACGCGATGTTGATGGCTTCGTTTTGAATTTTTTCCTCGCGATTTTTCGCGGAGGAATCAATCGAATCTACGTTGTCTAGATAGTTATGTAATAGCTTTGTCTTACTTGTGTTCACATTTTGCACGTTACGGCGTTCAGATTCTGTACTCCGGGTGAATTGTTGATATGACGAGGTTTGATAGCTGTTTTGGGTGTTTTCGCGGTGTTCACATTTTGCACTCCGCACGTAATTGTTGACATACACCCGATATTCACTCATTCCGGTTCGTTCAACATGAATCAGACCAAACTTGATCAGCTTTTTCCGAGCGTTGGTCACGGTATGGCGAGACGTGTGCAGCAAGTCGGCCATCTCATCGTTGGTGAAGTAGATAAATGGCTGGCCGTTGCTATCGATGAAGCGTGGGTTGCCGTTTTGCGCGTTGCGGATTGAGCCATCAAGCCGTGAGCGGTAGAGAGAATACATCAGCATTGAATTGCCATCGAGTTTTCGATAGTTGTCATTTTGGAGCAGGTCCAGCTCGACTTTAACAAATTTTGAAGTCATAAAAAAAATCTCCTTCCTTACCAGCGGCAGTGAAAGAGACTATCTCAAAAACACTCAAGCACTTTCAGCAATTCGCAAAAGTCATGCGACCAAGCCAATTGCCTTTGATGAACGCACTCAATAATGCTATAATGTGACTACATTAAAAAATAAATCAAACTGGATATCTCAATCTTTACATTCAATCTTTACATTATAGCATCATGATTGCAGTGCTTGAGTATTCAGGATAATCTCAGAATCATGAGCGGCCACTCATGATTCTTTTTTTATTGCCTGAATCTCTAATTCGTTTTATGTTTTATAAAGAACATTCTGCTGCTTATTCTAACCATTTTGATTAAAACGGTTACAAAGACATTTTAACCGATATCGATTAAATTTTGCAGTCTTGATCTAACAAAGTTCAAAACGATTTACGCCTTCAAGACCAACCGTTTTGGATGATCGATTCTCTAACAACTCCATGTGGTTTTCATATCGATCATTAAAGTAATAATTACACATAAATATTCCTAAATCAATAGCGATTTTCGGGTAGTTAACTATTTACAATTCACTATTAACAATTTACAATGTGGAAGATGAATGAGAGAAAATTGGCAGATTCGAAATCCCTTGTGTCAGAATAGATTAGAAAAACTCTGCTAATGTTAACAATTCACAATTAATTATTCATTATTTGCTATTTACAGCGAGAAAGTTTGATATAATATTTTTGATAACTAGCGAAACAGCGAAAAAACTATTGATGAGGTGAAAAATAATGAGTGCTACCGTAATGTCCTTTTGCAATCAAAAGGGTGGTGTCGGGAAGACGTCGACGACTGCTTTGGTCAGCTACAACCTGTCCAAGCTCGGCTACAAGACGCTGGTCATCGACTTTGACCCCCAGGCAAACATCACGCAGCTCTTTTGAAGACCAAGACGCGTGGCCAGTCTGCCGTGGCAACGATCAACAAGTCTTTGATGACGGTGTTGCAGAATGAGGAACCGCTGACCAACGCGATTCTGTCAATCAATGAAAATCTGGATCTGATTCCAACGGCGGTTGACTTCTCTTTGTACGGTCGTTTTCTTGAGAACAAGGAATCTGATGAAAAGAGCCGTGTTTCCTACTTCCGCAAGCTGCTTGAAGATCAGCTGATTGATCGTTACGACTTTATCTTTATCGACGTTCCGCCTACGCTGGGACTTTCCAACGATACGGCCTTCTACGCCTGCGATCAGATTATCATCGTTCTGCAGACGCAGGAACGTTCTCTGGTTGGTGCTGAATACCTGATTGAATATCTGCAGCGGGTAATCATCAATTCCTTCCAATCCAAGGTTGACGTTATCGGCCTGCTGCCAGTGCTGTCCAAGCGCGACTCTTCCGTTGACGCCAAGATTCTTCAGTCAGCAAGCGAGGAATTTGGCGAGGACAACATTTTCAACAGCCACATCACGATCATGGAACGGGTCAAGCGGATGGACATGACCGGGATCACCGACAACGACAAGGATGCTTGGGACCGCAAGACGCAAAACGCGTACAAAGCGGTCGCCAAGGAAATTATCGAACGACTGAACAAGGGCAAGCAAGAAACGGATAATCAATAAAAGGAGCGATTTAAAATGGGCTTGTTAAATCACGACATGAAGAAGGATGAACGTCCAGAAATGAAGCACGGCGCGGACTTTGTTGTTGAAAAACAGGTCAAGCGCGAAGACATCGTTCAAAACTCTGAACAGGTTACCTACTCTACCAACGTGCGGGTCGACAACCACGTTCGCAATCAGCTGACGGCATTGGTTAACGTTGGCGCGGCCAAGAACGTGCGCGAGCTGGAAAAGAAGATGATCAGCACGGCCGTCGACCAGCTGCCAAACAGTGATCAGTCACGCTTCTACCAGATCCTGCGTATTCTGGAAGAAAAGGACATGCTGACATCACGCAATAAGTAGCATTTGCTGCGTGAACGCGACACGTTAAATAAATATGTAAGCTAAAAGGCCTGATTCCACGATCAACTGGAGTCAGGCCTTTAGTAGTTATTGAAGAATTGGGGATTGCCGAAGCTGACACGCCGTAGTAGCATTAGACCCAGATGTAAGAACGGAAAAGCAGCGCTATAAAATGACTCTCATTAAAAAAGAGAAATACCCCCTATATTGACTAATCCAATGTCGAGTTTTTATTTCTCAATTATCGATAGTAGAGAAAAAGTAATTTAACATAAAGAAGTTGAAAAATTGGAGCAAAAGGAACATCCAGAAGATTCCAAGAAGCCAAAGAAGCGTCCGGGATCATCGGAGCAAAAGCAGAAAGCAGATTCGGAAAACACAGGCCGCGGTTTAGAGTTCTGGCTGCATCGTCATCCTAGGTCGGTATCTGAATCATACATGCGTTTCTACGCGAAGAAACAGTATGAAGAGGAGCAGAGAAAACGGTTAGGGATTCCAAACGAGCGGAACCACGACAGGACTAGATGGTATAGAAGTCAGAAAAAATAAGTGAAGCAGACGCTGACATTAAAAATCTTTAATGATGAAATCGCGTCGATGCAACATAAAATATCATAGTGATGGACTAGCAAACCCCAGAGTCGAGCAAATCGATTCTGGGGTTTTTATGTTCCATAGTATTAACGCTCCCCCAGGCCGGCTCCGCTTCCGCTCCACGGGTCTCCTCTCCGGCGGGCCGCATGTGCCATGCTTACCGTCGCCTCGAGTGAGCCCCATGTTCCGCTCACGCTTCGCCGGCCTGGGGGATGATGCATATACACCCTCTGCATATACAGGACGTTCCGGTCATGTATGAGTGCATGTAGTCTTGAATAACATCAGTAATTCCTTTTTGGAGCTAAAAATTTCAAGACTGAAAATCAGCAGATCAATGGTTGATTTTGTAGATGAAAAGAAGCTTTTAATTTCATCCTTTGAAAACTTCTACAATGTAAATAGTGAATTGTAAATTGTAGATAGTGGATTATTCATAGTGAATAGTAAATTATTAACGTCACAAAAAAGCCATTATAAAGGCATTTATAGCACATCTATATAAACTTCTACAATGTAAATAGTGAATTGTAAATAGTTGATTGTGAATTGTAAATAGTGAATTACCAGCCATCAATAATGATTTAGATTAGTCCGTTGTTTGAGCAGCATGTTTATAACCCGTGAATTAGATCTAAAGCAAGACAAGAGGCGAATGTCTGGCGAATCATTAAATCTCATCATCTTGCTTCGATGCTTTATCAAAATGTATATACAAAATAGTCAAGTGTATCGGGGATGTGGTTTAGAGCTTATGCGCGGCCTCGATTGCCCAGTTGAGATGCTCATAAGGGATGTCACGCGGTACCGTACAGTCAGCACCGAGAATCACGCCTTTTGTCCCGGCTTCAGAAATCAGATCGCGTACGTAGGCTTGAATCTCTTCCTTGTCGCCAGAATAAAGAACGCCCTTGCGACTGTTGTCAAAGCCGCCGAGTACGACGCGACCGCCAAACAGTTTCTTGCCCTCGCCAAGCGTATAGCCGTCTGCTTTGGTGGCCCAGTTGATTACCTGCAGCGGATAGTTGGTGAACCATTCCAGATGATTGGTGGCGCCATCGAATCCGCAGATGTGAAGGATATTGATTTCGAATTCCTGATTGATGGCGTTCTGCACCTTCAGATCAACCGGCTCCATGACTTCAGCAAAGAACTCATGATTGTCCGCGCGCTGATCCTGAATGGACTGAGTGCTGTAGTAGATGCCATCAATGTCAGTCTGTGCACGCAACGCCTTAACGACTTTGATCTGATCATCGGCTATTACGTTCAGCACGTGTTTGACGATTTCTGGATTCTGCTCGTACAGATCAAAGAAACGCTCGTCAGCAAGAGTTAATGCCTCTTCGTAGTGTTTGATGAGTGCCCATTTGAACAGAATCAATGGCGAGAATACCGTCACGAATATTGGCCTGTCGCCAACAATCGCGCGCTGTTTCTTAGCCAGTTCAACCTGTCCCGTGATCCATGGGTCGTCTTCATTTAACGTCTCGACTTGTGCCAGCTGGCTGAGGTCGCGCGGATCGCCAACTTCATGAAATGGGTATGGAAAGTAGCCGTCCAGCATCGTTTTAACCAGATCGACATCAACCGCCTTTAGATAATCTTGGTGACCGTCCAGATTGGTTGTGATGACTTTCGGATGTTTGGCCGCATCGGTAAACTCGTTGTCGGCAAAATGTCGCCAGAATGAGATTGGTACGCCCTCCGTTGATGATTCATTGTGCAGCACTTTTAAGACTTCTTCTTTACGCATAATCAAAACCTCCCATGGTAAAAGAAAAAGGACCGTCGATCAATAAGGTATGATCGGCAGCCCATAGAAAATAGGGAATATTAATCGTTTCTTGTTTAGAATGCGTTGAGTGCTTGTGCATCCTAAAAGAAACGCCCCGCCGAAATCATGTCAGCTTGACGAATAATTAGAATGCACATGTCCAAAGCTTTATTCAGAAAATCAAACTTGATCATGATCTCGACCCCCTTTGTACAAAATAGAGTTGGCATAATACTAGGCTTATCCTTGCAGAATGTCAACGAGATTTTTTGTTCGTCCCCAGGCCGGCTCTGCTTCCACTTCACGGGTCTCCTCTCCGGCGGGCCGCATGTGCCATGCTTACCATCGCCTCGAGTGAGCCCCATGTTCCGCTCACGCTCCGCCGGTCTGGGGTTATGCATGTAGTTTTGAATAATATCAGTAATTCCTTTTTGGGGCCAAAAATTACAGGACTGAAAATGACGAATTTAGAGTAGTATCTATGATGGCTAAGCGATACTGATTGTTGCTTTTCGAAAACTTTTACAATGTAAATAGTGAATAATGAATTGTAAATAGTAGATTGCGCATTGTAAATTGTAAAATGTGAACTCAGCTAAAATGGCTATATAAAGGCATTTAAGTGATAATGTAATAAACTCATACAATGTAAATAGTGAATAGTAAATTGTAGATTGTAAAAAGTTGATTAATAATGAAGGTAATGTTGTACAATTTGGGACTGCCATAACCATACATTTTCAAGTTGCCATTGATTCAGAAAAAATTGAAATAAAAAAGTGCGAAACTCAATACCTTGCATAGAGTATAGATAGAGGGGCAGAAGAGAAGATGCTGTTTGAAATATGTTTTGCCAGATGAACGATCAAGCAAGTATCCCCTACCTCTCATGCTTTTTCAGATTATCTTCCTCGCCGCGTTCCATCCCAGGGCGCGGCTTTTTGTTGATAAAAAAGCATGACGCGTATCATGCCATGCTTAACTGTTTATTTAGTTAAAAAGTCGCAGACGATTGCGATGGCCTGTTGACGTTTCTCCTCATCGAGATAGGAGTGATCACAGTTTGGAATCAAGTTTAGTGTGCTGTTTTTGTAAACATCATGGTACCGAAGCGAGGCAACTGGATTAACGATGGTATCGTCCGTGCCATGAACCAAACATACGGGACTCTCATAGTGTTTGGCGATATCGTACAATGGCAGCAGCTGCGCAGTTCTAAAGTAGAAGCCGCTGATAGTTTTCTGTTTAACCGTAACCGTATTGGGAATATGGTGCGGATCATAGACGCTGCCCTGACAGATACCAAGTCGCGCGTCATCAATCAGCGTGGCGGCTGGGGACATTAGAACCAGTTTCGCGATCAAGTCAGGATAGTATGCCGCCATCAAGCTGGCAATCACGCCACCTTGCGAATGTCCTAATAGGTAAATTCGACGAACGCCTTTCAGCTGCTGAGCAAAACTAAGAACTGCATTGGCATCAGCAAGCTCATTGAAAATCGTCATTTCTGAAAGCGAGCCCTCACTTTTACCATGTCCGTTAAAATCAAAGCGGAGAGTACCGAGCCTTTTTTGCGCAAGGCAGGCGTTAAGTCATAAAAGACCCGGCGTTTCGTATAGCCGAGGTCGGAGGTAAAGCCATGCATCAAAATAACCAGATCGAACTCATCTTGCTCGGGAAGATCGATCAATCCGTGCAACGACAGACCGTCCCGCTTGATTGTAATTTGTTTTTCCATTAGTAAATCGCCTTTCTGTATTTATTAATATCGACAATATATCGCGACCGCAAATTTTTTAGTCTTCTTGCCTATCTTAGCAGTAAAATCATTATTTCATAACAGTATTTTTAAACAGATCATGAGTGGTGGCTTCTATTGATTTAAGTAGCTTTAAATAGTCAATTGTACTATAATATAACTATATTTAAAACTATCAATTTTGAATGTTCAATCAGGTTTAAAACTGATAGGCACGGCTGATAATAATGTTTTATGATGCAGACAGCCGGTTGGATATGGGGCTGATCGGCGGCCGATGATCATTCTATCTCAAGGCTGATTGCTTGGTGATAATTTACTTTCATTAAGTTCCCTTAAAGAAGCCGCCCAGGCCAGAGTTGGTCCAGGCGGTTTTTATGTTCAAAGGAGGACTTTGCGATGTTTGATGTTTCCGCGATGTTTACTCAGGTCTATGACGCAATGATGGAAAAGTTTGAACGCCTCAGCGCGATGAACGATCATAACGTTTATAATCAGCAAATCTACGACATGTACCTTGATTGCTTGATCTTAGCGGAGCGGGTGCTGACCAGATCCAAGCAGACCGATGACATGACGCTTGAGACGCACATCTATGTCTGCACGCTGATGAATGGTTTGATTGATGGCGAGACTGATCTGATGAAGGAAGGTCCCGCGTCCTATAATCGACCAGAGCATTATCTGATTCTGTGCCAGGTACGCGCTGAGCTGCAGCAGAAACTGGCCATGGTCGATAAACAGGCAGCCTAAACATCCCCTTCCTGGCTATGTCTAATCATTGGAAATTCTGGTACTAAATAGTTGTATACAATAATGCAGTTATTTATCTGATACGGTTAATTACATGACACAATAAATAATGCGATACAACAATTGAAAAGTTGCGAAGAATTCAGTAACAGCGCTGTTTTAGGCTCGAGAAAAGCTTGAAGCAGCGCTATTTTCTTTGAACAATTTGTAGTCGATAAAAGCAAGAGTACCTTACGCAAAACACGGACTGAGCAATGATTAAACAATTTGTAAACGTATATATTGAATTTTTTAATGTCTTAAATGATTTCGTTCATCAAAAAAATGGCCCACGTCGAAATGACATGGACCGTAAATTAATATAAACAGGTGTGCATTATTTGGCACAGACGCTATTATATCACGATTTTAGCGCGGATCTTGTTGAAAAGCTATTCTTGATGTTCAGCATCCTGTTCCTTATCGATTTCCTTTTTCAGTGCGGCGGTATGTTCCGAAAGCAGGAAACCGCCCCATTTCATCTTGCCGCGATCGTGATAGTAGTATTTGAAAAACTGCGTGGCCACCTTGTCAGCCTCTTGATCATCATAAAACTGCATTCTCATCGAAATTTCCTCCTCATTTCGCGGAGCTGGTCATCAGGAAAGTTTAGGTAGTTGAGCGTGAAATGATATGCTTGGCGAACCTCAGTTATAATATCAAGCAACTCAGAATAATCACAATCAGCCAGTCGAGCAATGGGGATGGACCGGCTGTAGGCGTTGCGTGGCTGAATGTTGAAAAAGATTATAGCCATGCTCCGGCTCATAGTAGACTACGGAGACCCAGTACCTAGTGCGCCAGCGATTGGTAAAGCAGCGCTTGATTCGCTCACAGATCCTTTCGCTTTCGGTTTCTTTATTCCAAGCTTTGTCCACCCACCGGCATGACCTCCTACCAACTGACTTCTTTCGATAAACGTGCCACCCTTCTCCAAGCTGGACGCCCGCATGATTGACGTCTTGCCAAAGCGTTTGCGGATGGCGTCAACGGTATCTTCCAGCTTAACCATGTCGTACTTGGGCGAATTGAACAGATCGAGCTGCTCGCCATAGCGGTCGGCCAAGCGAGTTGCGGCCACGCTGATGCGGCGAACCGGCGATACTCCATCCCAATATGTATAGAACAGATAAAGCAGCTGCTCGTTGATGAGATTCGAATCGACCGTTGAATCGGAAAGCTTCAGCGAATGGGCAAAGCCGGTTTCTTCCGTTGGCGTGCTCAGCGAATAGCCGATTGAAAGATACACGCCCCTGCCTGCTTGTCATGCGCCCGGAGCCGAGAAGCTACCTGTGAGCCGATTTCTCGAATGACGACCTCAATCTCCTCGGCTCTCGTATAATCGCGCGGCAGGACCTGTGAGTTGCCCAGGCTCTTGTCTTTTGGCAGGACTTCCTCAGCCAGGTCGGTGCGGTCGATTCCCCAGGCAGAGGCATACAGCTGCGCGCCGATAACGCCCATCTTTTCCTTGAGAATGAACGGGTCGGCATGAGCCAGCTCAGTCATGGAATGAATTCCCAGTCCGGCAAGACGTTTGGCAGTTCGCTCGTTGATGCCCCAGACGTCAGTGATCTCAGGGATGGACCAGATCTTTTCTTTGACCGTGTCATAGGTGATCTCGCCAATGAAGCGCGGATCATGCTTGGCATAGACGTCCAACGCAATCTTGGCCTGCAGCGGATTC
This sequence comes from Limosilactobacillus mucosae, assembly GCF_013423865.1. Classification (NCBI taxonomy): domain Bacteria; kingdom Bacillati; phylum Bacillota; class Bacilli; order Lactobacillales; family Lactobacillaceae; genus Limosilactobacillus; species Limosilactobacillus mucosae. Next base: position 42,819 of record NZ_CP058956.1, read on the forward strand.
TCGCCCACGCCTACCGTGGTAACCAGCTTCAGGCGGTCATGAACGGTCTTTTGGATCTTTTTAACGACCGCAATTGGATCATCCCCGAACAATTTCCAGGAATGAGTGATGTCCAGAATCGACTCGTCAATCGAATACGGCAGCAGGTCCTCATCGGCCACGAACTCGCGATAGATGTTGTTGACCTCAATGTTCTTTTCGATGTACGTATTCATCCGTGGCGGCACCACAATCAAATGGTTGTTGCGCGGCAGATCACGCTGACGATTGACGTTGGAGATGCCATAAAGCTTTTTGGCCATTGGGGATGATGCCAGCACCAGCCCGCCATTGGTATTTTCGGCTTCCGACATAACTACGAGCGGCGTGGTGAGCGGATCCAGCCCGCGCATCGTGCACTCAACCGTGGCATAGAATGATTTATTGTCGATGACCAGGAAAATCCCCCGCGGCTCTTCTGAACTGTCCATCTTGCTGCCCTCCTCGAACTTCTGTTTGCATTCTATTATAATATGCGAATGAGTGTTCGTAAAGATAGAAATTAAAGTGGTCATATTTAACTACTGGAGAATGAAATCAATTTGATAATCGTTTATACTTTGATACGATTTTTAAAAGAGTGTCCACAACAATGGACATTAATTTATTTTTAGCGCTTACATTGACTGATATAGTTTAGATAAGGAGGGAGGAAG
>NZ_CP058957.1:0-39346 GCF_013423865.1 Limosilactobacillus mucosae
ATGGCTTCTTTTACAAAACGAAATGGGAAATGGCAAGCTCGTATCAGCTGGCATGATGAAAATGGCAAACTCCATCAAAAAGCAAAGTCTGGATTTGCTACCAAAGCACAGGCGAAAGACTACGCAACCAAAATGGAAAATGAGTTGATCAATGGCGTTGACATTGCAGCAGACCCGGTTTTTGCCGACTATTTCAAGACATGGTATGAAACTTACCGTTTGCCAAAAATATCAAAGGCAACGGCTGAAAACTATATCATCTCTAGTCGAGTTATCACGAAATATTTTGGTGATATCAGAATCAAGCAGATCAAGCGCAGCACCTATCAGAAATTTTTAAACGACTATGGAAAAGATCACTCGTTTGGGACGATGAAAGAATTGACTTCAAAAATTAAAGCCTGTGTTAAATCAGCAATTGCAGACGGCATTATTTCAAAAGACTTTACCTATAACGCAAATATAACCTACAACAAAGCTTTAACACGGAAACCTGAATATTTATCTATCAGCGAGCTTAAACAGCTGATATCGGCTCTCAATGACGATTTAAGACCAGATAACGTTAAGCCTTATATCGTTCTGACTGCCATTTATACTGGTGCACGATTTTCAGAAATTCTCGCCTTGACTTGGAAAGACGTTGACTACCTGCGCCGAACGATTACGATTAATAAATCTGTTGATTATAAATATAATATTGGATTCAAGCCGACCAAAAATGAAAGCTCAAACAGAACGATTCGAGTCAATGGCGAACTGCTTAAGATTTTGGCACAGCTAAAAGTTAATCGAACGCCGCTTCTATTCGCCAAAACTCCGCAATCTTTTAAGAATAGTTTGTTGCAAGACGTGAATTCATATCTTAAATCAACTTTGGAACGAATCGGAATCAAAAAGCGTGATTACACATTCCATGCGCTCCGCCACAGCCATGTTGCGTTTCTTTTGAGCCAAGGAATCGACATTTACGCCATTAGCAAACGATTAGGGCACTCGAATATGACAACGACAATTAATGTATATGCTTATCTAATAGATGAATATAAACATAAGCTAGACGATGAAATTGAGCAGAAATTAGCGCAATTATAGCTATCATTGCACCGTTATTGCACTTAATTGCCACAAATGCTGTTATATAAGCGTTTGTGCGTTATATATTAAATTAAAGGCTAAGGTCGGTATAATGTTATATAGTTTTTTATAATGCGCAAATATGCATATTAGCTTAATTTAGTGATATATAGTGATATATAAATTTTCTAATCATTGCACTTTTCGTTGCACAAAAAAGCGGCCATCATAATGACGACCGCAGCCCCACTTGATATGGGGATAACAAATTAAGACCCAAGGTATTCTAATATCTATATCTGGATCACACCCGCTTTGGGCGGGTACTAAATAAGCTAATGCCTAATTTAATTATAGATTTCAATCCGCGTGCTGAAAGCACGAAACAGCCGGTATCGCTACTGGCTGTTTTTATTTTATAGCAGTTTGTCAATTTCGGCAATGCGTTTCAATAGTCGCTCTTTTCGTCAAGCAGCGCTTGGCGATCAATCTTTGGTTTGCTGACAACTTCAACAGTTGCATGTTTAACCTTAGTTTTCTTTGCCAAGCTTTCTGGGACGTTATATACAATAATTTCTGTCCCTTTGCCAAACTCGATTGTTGGGTACTTCATCGAACCGCCTGACTTGTATTTGCCTTTGACGGTTACGCCATCGGCAACTTTTACGCCGGAATCACGACCACGTGCCGACATGATTTCACGGCCGAACAACGTCATTACCAGCTCGTTGTCGATTGATTGAATATCGCCTAAATCGACATCATCATCAATCGTAAGCTTAACGGTTACTTTCGGTTCGTTATTTTCTGAACCGTCAGTACCATAGACATCACGCAGCACCTGCTTTGCGTCTTCAAGACTTTCAACAGGTACTTGCCATTCTTTTGTAGCAGCATGCCACTTGGCACTGCCAATGCTATGGATTTCTTTTACAAACTCTGGATTATATGGGCTACTAATGTATGCTTTATCGGCTTCAGTACGGATTGAAATCATCTTTAAGACCTCCTAATCAAAATACGTATCATAAACATTTTCAACAAGTTCTTTAGCTTTAACGGAATCGGTGAACAATTCCTTGAAATTGGAATTGTTTCCTAACCAATCTAATAAATCATTGCCACAAAGATTGCTATTATCAATGACGACCAAACCTTCGCCTTTAATATCGATTGAACCGTCTTCGTGCAGCTCGATAATACCGCTCAGATCATCAACAAAGTTTTCGACAAATTCAGCGGTGGTCATCTTTTCTTCTTCCGCTTCATCATTGTAGATGCTAATGATATCTTCTGGAAGGCCAACAGTTACGCCTTCCTTTGCTAATCCTTGCAGTTCTACCAGTTCGTTCAATTCCAGTTGTTCTTTCTTCATCATTTTAATTTCCTCCTCGTTATCGTTGATGAATGTTTGAAACTTTTCAAGCGTGGTCAGCCAAACCTTACTCCAGTCTGACCGGCCAGCCCGCAAGTTAGAAATGGTTACGCGGTTGACGCCCGTGCCCTTTTCTAGCTTAGTTGTTGGTATGCCCGAATCACATATCAACTTTTTTATTGCTGTTGTATCAATAATCATTTAGCAGCCCCTAGTTCAAATGGTCCCGCTTGCTTAAGATAATATCTCCGTTCCAGCGCTTGCCGTCTTTGTAGAAATAATACCGGTCAAGGCCTGGAACCCACTTGTTCAAGTCGAACAATCTTGCCTTGCAGGTTGTTCTCATCATATAGCAAGTTAGCCATTGGATTGTTTTCGTTAATGGCTTTGGTTTCCATATCCTTAGTTACTTCCAAACCCATTGAACGGGTTAAGTGTCCCGTTTCGTCGAGTGGGTCTTGATTTACCCAGTTCCAGTTTTCGGTGAAGTCTTCCAAGCTGATCAGCCCGTATTTTTGCCAGTTTTTAAAAATCTTTGTTTCTTCAATCTTCATTTTAAGTTCCTTCTTTCTATTTTGTTAATGTCTCTTTACAACTATTATAATACACTCTTCCATTACGTTTGTAAATATCTATTAACAAAAAAGTTAAAATAAAAAAAGACCTAGCCGTTAAGCTAGGTCTAATCGTTATTTGAAAGTTCCGTAAGGCTCACCAGTGTTAGCATTTCGGCATACTAGATAGCCGTATTGACCGTTGCCACGTGGTTGACGCAGCCAAACGAACCCGTTATGACGGCTCCATGCGTCATACTTAATCACGCTACCAGCTGGCAAGACTGCGATTGACGTTGCGGTTACTTTAGCACCCCACCGCAGATGAAGTGCAGTTGTACTCGTGAACGTACCACTTTCAGCGTGCCACTCATCGCCCAGTGCGTCCTTCCAGACCGTTTCAGCGGGCTTGTTAGCCGGTTGTGCAGGCTGTTCCGGTTGCTTAACTTCGGTTGGATTAAACAGCGCCAAAGCGTTGTCAGTCAGCGTGATAGACCCGTCAACCTTGTAGCCTAACAGGTTATCAGTGTACTGCCATGCGTCAACATAGTTGGCACTTGGGAAGTAGTTAAAGTTAGGCTCTTTACCGTCCGCTTTGCCGTTTGCCAGCACGTATGCAGCCAACCAGAAGAAATCGCAGTGTGGGTGGATTGCTTCCAGATCAAACTTAGGCAACAAATATTTGTAGGTATAGAAACCGGTGTGATAACCAGCGTTGCGCAGTGTGTCTAAGAACACGATAACGCTTGACGTTGGCATGTTATTGATTTCAGCGTCAAGGACTAACAGCGTGCCAGGCTTGACGTTTGCCTTTGCCTTAGCGTTGGCGATGAAGAACTCGGCTTCCGCCTTTGCTCCGGCATCGTTGGTGAAACGTCCGAAATGGTAGAATGCAAAGCCGTTAACACCACCCGCAGCAGCGTTATTTACTTCGCTTTGAATGTAAGGGTTGACGTAGTTAGTGCTTTCCGTAGCCTTAACGATTGCCTTAGTAGCGCCAATTGCGCGGTAATCGTTAGCGGTCAGGTTAGCTTGATAACTAGCCAGATCAATCATGATTTCGCGTGCCATTTTTGACCTCCTCGTTCTTGTCTTCGTGAACATACTCATCGCTTAACTTGTAGATATACTGCTTGACGAAATCTGGAACGGGTACGCCCATTTGCCCCAGATTTTCAATGATTGAAACAGCATAGAAAAGTACATAAAAGATAATCAGCGTGTCGCCAGCACTCCGAAAGCCGTTGATGTCTAACATAGGGTAAAGCGTGATAATGATTAGCAGCAATACCCCGTGCCGAATCAAGCCATCAGTGCCTTTACGACTGCTTGTTTTCTTAGTAACCAAAGACTTCAAAAAGCCCGTGATAATATCAGCAACGACAATCCAGACAAAAAGCCACACGATTTTGTTATCGACTAACATATGCAAGTGCTCCATGTATTGCATATGGTATGGTACGCCTGGACCGTCAGCAAGATACTTAATAACGTCCAATTTCCCAACTCCTAACTGCCGCCTTGCTATGCAATACTGTTATCTTTCATAGGCGACAAAATAAAAAAGATTACGCAGCCACGTAATCTTGTCCGGTGATTTCCTTAAATTGTTCAGCGGTCAGCCAACCGACAAAAACCGCGTCCTTGCATTGTTGTACAGTAAACAGGCCCATTGGGTAATACATTTTGAAAATGGAATACATAGTTTTTACCTCTCTTTAGTTAGTTGCCTTTGCCTTTGCGTTTGCCAGTAGTGCGCCAGTTAGACTAGCGATTTGCGTGCCTTGCTGCTTAACTGTCATTTGCGTTTGCAGCAGTTGAGCAGTAAGCACAATGATATCTTGATCATCAGAGCTTGGTTCTTTTTTGGCTTCTTCGTGTGGAACTTCTGGCAAGCTCTTTCGCCAAGTTTCTTCGTCTACACCGGTCCAAGCCAAACCGTTCCAGGTAGGGTTAAGCAACGGCTTTCCTTCACCGTCAAATGGTGCGACAGTCGTTGCATTTGCAGGAACTTGTGCATCATCTTCGATGATGTCGAAGTAGCTAAATGCGTTCTTGTTAGTTGGCTCGAAAAAATAAATCTTTTTTGACATTAATAATCACCTCCGATTATTGAAACAATAGAAACATGCCAACGAACCCAATCCCGACATGTTCACCGATTGCAGTACCACGTGTGGCAACTGACAACTGGCCATTGGTATCTAACGTCCAGTTAACGATTGCTCCATTATCTTGAGTTTCCTGTTCTGGAATAGTTTTAATTTTCGTAGCACCGTTAAGAAACGACTTGGGAATCGCAACGTTCTTGTATGATTTCCATGCTTCGTTACCGCTGAAATCGTTAATCCACAAGTTGATGAATAGCAGCGAAACTTTGTCAAAATCTAAACGCCAACCAAAGTTAATACCTTTCTCGTTCGTCCCGTTGACATTAGTCATATCAGCGCCATTAAGATATGTTGCTTTGAACGTATTTTTGAGCGTTTCAAAGTTGGCTTGGATAGCTTCAGGCCCTTTATCCATTCCACTAAAAATCTTAGTAAGGTCCATTTTTTCACCTCTCATTTAAAATAAATAGCCTTGACGCCATCGAATACGCCAAAGCTACCATCATCTAATTTTTGCATTAGTTGGTTGTCGGAAAAGTTGCTGAATTTGCTCGTGATTTCTAACGTGCTAATGCCGTTAGATACACTGACAACTTTAACCGGCAACGTTTGTCGATTGCCACCACCAAAGAAACCGCTAGGCTCAGTGCCGATTGGTACGATACCGAGTGGATACTCCAGATAGGTTACGTTGGCAGTTGAACCGACAGTTAAGGTCGTAGGAACACGAATGCGAATGCCTCGTGTCAGTACGCTAATACTTTTTGATTCGCTTTCTCGCAAGCCATTATAAGCCGTTACACTTAAGGTGTACGCCGTGTTAGGCGATAACCCCGTTACCGTGTAGTTCTTACTACTTGTCGTTGCGATTAAAGCGGTGCCGTTGCGTACTCGATACTGCATGACATCACCTGCTTTTTAAGTCCAGCTTAAATCAACGCTGTTAGTCGTTACATCGCTTGACGTAAGGTTAGATACGTCGACCAGTGCTTCATAGACCGTGATTGTTACCACGTTTGACGTCTTAGTGCCAATAGTTGCCTTAATCGTGGTTGTACCAGGCGCAATCGCCTTGATATTGCCAGACTGATCAACTGTTGCAACCGTCGGCGTGGTGCTGGTCAGCGTGTAGTCCCCGTCCGTTTCGTTAGTTGGCGTTACCGTTACGCTGGCCTTAGCAGTACCGCCGACTTCAAGTGCAGTCTTATCGATTGCAATCGTGATGGATTGTACTGGGATTTCGCTAGTCGTTACCGTTACGATGTTCGACTTGGCACTTTCCCGCAGACCGTTGTAACTACTTACGGCAAAACGATAGGTCGTTTTCGCTTGCAGACCCGTAACCGTGTAGGTTTTCTGGTCGGTAACTTCCGCAATCTTAGTAAGTTCCCCACTAGCGCCTACACCTTGATAGATGTAATACTTCAACTTAACTATACCCCCTTAGTTTAGTTGCGCCATTCTAGCCGTTGCGTGTGTTCATCAATATAGATAGCTCGCAGATCACTTGGGCTTGTAGGCTTGCTGAAATAGCCCGAACCGCCTGCAAGTGCGCTCTTGCCTTTTCCTTCACCAGTCAGTGCCAGTTGCGCGTTAACGTTACCCAGACTGACTTTAATTGTCTTGTAGCCGTCGCGAACATACCATGCACCGGCGCTCGATTCAAAGTTCGGCGCATCATCTAAATAGAAATTACGCGGTAACCGAACTTTAATCGTGTTAGCGTCTGGATACGTAGCCATGCAAGGGACTAGCTTTGTGTTAGTTTGACCAAACCCACTTGGACCACTCCCTAGCCCGTTAGGTTCAGTGCCAATTGCATATTCGTAATACATGACTTTTGGCTCTGGATAGTCAGCTTGATTGTGTACGATTGTGATTTCGTAGCCGTAAAGCAGGTCTTCCAGGCTATCAGCCGTAACCATGCTTGCGTTACGCTCAGCAACCATGCCGTTAGCTAACTCAATGACGTTAGTACCGTCTGGGGTTTCGTCCTTGTGTTTAACGCGGATTTGCCAAACAGCGCCATGCCCGTCATCGTAGTTGTCCCAACCTTTTGTTATTGCAAGGTCGTTCGCAGCTAACGCAGCATAACTTTGCATGGTCGGAACATCGCTGAATTGCCATGCTCGGTCGTGGAACTGGGCTTGTTTCAGCGTTTCCTGGATTTGTTGCGTCATGAGCAGCAGTGAGTTATACCGTGCGAACAAACCGTCCTTAGGATCGTTCACTGCTGCCATTGCGTCGCTTAATGACTGCTTGTACTTGGTCAGCCAATCGTTAAATTCCTGACTGTACGTTTCGCCGGCCTGATCAAGCTTGCCCTTAATCGTGTTCCCTTCATCGGTTACTTGCTTAAGGATTTGTTCAAACTCTTCGATATAATCTCGGCCAGCATTGCCAACGTGAGCGAAAAACTGGTCGTCGATAACATCAAAGTCCATGTCAACGGTTGATACCGTCTGACCATCTCGGCCTATGAAACGAACAAAGAACTGTTGCCAGTGTCCAGGCACGTTGAAAGTGCGCTCATCAAAGTGCAGCGTTACCCGTCCCAAAGCGATTTGATCGTTGCGATCATTAGCTTCTACTGGGTAGATATGCTTGTGCACGTACCCTTGACTGTCAACACCGCCATATTCGTATTGCCAACCCCGCATATCAACGGGAAGGCTATTGCTAGTGATATATACCGGCAAGTAGTCGTCAGTATCGCCTACACGGCCTTTGAAATAACCGCTAATATCAAGGATTTGGTCTTGATAGCGGGTTAGATCAAGCGTTAGCCGTGCCTTTTCTCGTAATGCCATTCATTCACCTTCTTTCATCGTTCATTCAAAGTGTCTTCATCAAGCCCGTATGAATCCAAAAGCCATCGACTTTATCCTGCTTTGCAGCTAACAGCTCAAAGCCCTTTGCGATAGCTTCCCGAACGTCTTTGCCATACTGGGCCTTACGAATCGTTTCAGCAATGCTTTTCATATCATCAGTGGTTGCCATTAGCTTGCCCCTTTCAGCTTATCAACTTCGGCTTTCAGTTTGTTAAAGTCAGCTTGCGATACATAGCCCGCCGGTATCTTATCGTTAATGATCGATTGTAGCTGTCGCATATCAAATTTAAGTTGAGTTACGTCTTCGCTGCTTGCATCGTTTTGAATAATCGTAGTCGTGCTTGACGTGTGAGCCTGGCCACTCGCTTGAACCTCAGCTACATGGCTAACGATAACCTTAACCCGCTCAAAGTCTTGCGCTTGACGGCTCGTTTCCAACTGATAATCGGTCAGCCCTAACGATTTGTCGCCGATAGTCAGCGTTGACTTGTGCGGTTGCAACAGGTCAACTTCTTTCTGCACCACTCGCAGCAGTTGCGTTTGTGCTACATACGGATTGACAAACATATACCGGTCGGAAACTTTGAAATGATCAAAGTTAGGCAAGTTCAACTCAACCGCGCTAACTTCCCAGCTTTCTGGCACTCGTTGTGCGTCAATCCATGCTTTCGCTTGGTTCATCAAGTCGTTAGCGTCGGTTACTTCGTTGAACTCGATTGTGCCGTTGATAATGCCGAACTCTTTTTGCAATTCTGGTATATCAATATAATCTCGCCCTTCGTTGACACTAGTAATCGTTAGCTTTGGCCTAGCAGCGTTTGAGTTGCTGACCTCTTCTTTCTTGCTTTCGTCTTCGGACTGTGAACCATCACCACCGTTTTTGATCAACGCTTGCGGGTCTAGCCACGTGCCGTCATTGGTAAACGACTTCTTGACCGCATCATAGAAATCGGCTTTGGTAACCCCAACGTGCAAATGGTCGGTGTTTCGCCAACCGATAACATCGCCGGTTTTGACCTTGTCGCCAATGTTGACGCGAATTTGACTGGCACTGCTGAACGCCTCTTGATAGACGATGTTAAAACCGTCTGTACTATGCGTTACAACGTAATTGCCAAGCCCACCCATGTAGCCTTTGAAAACTACCGTGCCACCGTGAATGGCGTGAACTTCGCTACCCGGGTGGTCAACCGAACCGAAATCCAAGCCATCATGAAAACTGTTAGTACGATAACCGCCATCATAGCCGAATCGTTGTGCTTGGCTAAAACTGCCTTCGCCGACACTAGGGAACGGCCAGCCCCAACCGTTTGTGAGTGTTTCGGTCGTGGTATCAGCAACTGGGCCATTAACCCGCCGTGTACCAGTTGGACCCCAACCGCCGGCGTGTGAAATATCAGCCAACCAGTTAGAATCGTTGAACAACGCCAAAAGCTGATGAAAGCCCTTGTGAATATCTTCATAGCCTTGCACCTTCCACGTGTCGAACGTTGGTTGAATATACTGCAACAGCCCTGTTGACGGGTGGCCAGCTCGTGCGTTGCTGTCCCAGTTGTTCGTTACCGTTTCGCTCCCACCGGATTCCTGGTTGATACGCCTTAAAACAGCGTTCAACCCGTTCTGATCAAGGTTAATATTCATCATCTTTGCAGCATGCTTAATGGCTTCTGTCCAATCGCCATTAATAGCGGTTGTAGCCCCACCGCCAGTCGCTATTGTTGAGTTTTCGCCGTCAACCTCGACTTTTTGAGGTTCTAACTGTTTGCCAAGCGGAACCACACGGGTAATGACTTTTGTAGGGTCAATCGTAAGGCTCGCTGACTTCATATTAATGGCTAACTGAATCGGCGTGTCGTTTTTATGATCGTTGCCAATATCAGTTACATAGTCAAGCATGTTCGGGCCGTCCGGCTTGTACTCAGTTACCAGATACCCGCCTAGCTCGTTAATCAGCTTATCTTTGATTGCGTCCCGTGTTTTCGGGTAGTCGATTTGCCGATAAGCATCATCTTTGTTGTTGGTAACGTTACAGTTACGCAGCTTGAATTGCTTATACTGTGGCACTTGGCTGTTGTGAACATCAAGCAGCGATTGCAGAAACTCTTTCGGGGTTAGCCCCACCGCTTCATAGAATCGTTGAACACTATCAAGCAAATAAGCTTCAATATCTTCAAACGTGTAAGTTCTGATAAACCGCCCGCTTGATTGCATTTCCTTTTTCGGCTTGATTGCCCGGCCACGAAACAGCAGTTTATCGTCATCGTAGACTTCAACGTGCGTGTGCATCGGTCGAACGTTATCAAACAACAAGTTATCGCGGTTAACTGTTAACTCCAGATCATCAATATCAGTTTCTTTGATCGTCAACTTGCCTTCGCTGACCGTACGATTAACGCGTTGGTCAAGCACGATAAAGCCGTTTTTGTCGGTAGGTTCGTTATATCCGATAATTCGATACATTAAACCATCTCCTCACGTTTAAAGACAAACTCAATCGTGCCGTTGCCAGACAAATTAATTTTGTTATCGCCAATGTCAAGCACCACTTGCGTTTGCTTGTAGTTGCCGTCATTAAGCGATACTTCGCCGAAACTTCCTTTTGCCTTGACGTTACCTGTTACCACGAAAGACGATAAAACCGGCCGTGAGCCAATGTTTTTAACATTGACGTCCTGACTGCCGTTGACGCTGAACTTAACTTGTTGCCATATCCAGTGCGGGAAGAAAACATCGTCCCAGTAATCAGCACCTTCATTGTGGTTAGTGTAAGCATAAGGATAAGCCGTAAACACTATTGACGCTTCAAGCGTTTCATTGTCGCTGCTATCGTCAACTTCAACGCTCTTGCACTTGGCCCACCAGTAGTAAACCGGTTCGTGAGTATCAACCAACTTGCCCCAGTTGTGGGGCATTAGTTGCCGTTTCAGCTCTTGTTCAAAACCTTTGCGGTTGTGATACTCTTCGCCGACATATAACAGCTTGTAGGTGATTTCTCGGTTGTTGAAGAAACGTTCGTTATCAATCATCGAGAAATCGTAGCTACCTTGACGATACGGAACACTTTCGGTGATTTCTTGTTCTTCCGGTGTCGGTGCCGTCCGTTCGGTCAACCACCAACCGGATTTAATGCTATCGAAATCAGCAAAAGCAAAGCCTTCAACGTTTGGCAATGTGTCAACGTCAACTTCGGTTGGCGGTAAATCGCTGAATATATACTCCATTAACTCCACCTATCCTTTAATGCCGTTCGCTGTCCTAAACGTTGATCATAACTGCCAGCCGTTGCACCAACAAGCACACCGGAATCAAGAATCATCGTTGTATCTTTGCCTGCAATCTGTCGCAGCAGTGCGTTATTCTGCATTTGCAAAGTGCTGTCTTGCATGGTCAACGAACCGGCGAATCGCGATTGTACATCGCTCGCCATGCCGTTCAAACGGTTGGCGAAACCAGATACATCAGGCTGCATTGCGTCGGCGATTTGCTTATTCATTGCCAGAACAGACTTCTGAACATCGCTAAAGCCATCGACTAACCCGTTGCCCAGACCGTTCATGATTGCATGCCCGGCCGGAATCAGCAAACGCCGGTCAACACTGATAGGCCCTTTGTGGGCTTTAATCCACTTGCCAATGCCACCGACAAATGACTTAACACTTTCCCAAGCCGATTTAAGACCGCCAAGCAAACTGTTCATGATTGCCTTACCGTTAGCCGATAAATCAATGTGAGCAACCGAATTAATGATCTCGCGTCCAACCTGTGCCATTGCGCTGCCTAAGCTGCCAATCATTTGCAGAATGCCTTTTATCAAAGCAGCTATAATTTGTACCCCTGCTGCTATAATCTGCGGTAAGTTGCTAATGATGGCTTCTGCTAATACAACGATAATTCGTAACGCACTAACCACAAGCAATGGCAGCACTTGTGCAATACCATTAATTAACGCTGTAAGAATCTCTACCCCAGCTTCAATAATTTGTGGCAAATTGCTAATAATGGCGTTAGCAAGTGCCATGATAATTTGCACGCCGGCCGTAATAAGCATTGGCAATACGGTAACAATGGCGTTAGCAAGTGCCATGATAATTTGCAGACCAGCCGTAATGATCATTGGCAAACTTGCAACTATGGTATTGATAAGCGCAATCAGAATCTGTACGCCCGCAACTATCAGTAGTGGCAACGCAGCTGTAATCGCTGTGGTCAACGACGTGATGATTTGTGTACCAATCGCAATGATTTGTGGAAGGTTCTCAGAAATACTGTTAGCAATACCTACAATGACATTAGTTATCATTCCGACAATCAGCGGAATGTTTGCGACAATAGCGTTAGTTACGTTCGTGATAGTATTGCTTAACTGATCGAAAACTTGAGTAATACCATCGGCATTTAGTTGTCCAGTTTGCAGCCAAGCTGTTACAAAACTAATGACAGCCCCCGCAGCAAGCCCCCAAGGGCCAGAAATCCCTAATGCAGCTAATCCTATTTTGGTTAAGGTGCTAACAATCATGGAAGCAATACCGCCAATGCCGCCCATTTTGGTTATAAAGCCTTGAATAGTTTGGCTAACACCACCCAATACATTTTTTACCGTGTTACAAGCAACGCTAACAACATCACTAATTTTCCCCCAAACAGATGTAGCGATTGTCGATAGTGTTTGCCATGCATTTGATAGCCACGAAACAAAAGATTGCCACATTTGGCGTCCTTTTCAGTTTGAGTGAAGAAATAGACTAATGCAGCAACAATTGCAATAATAGCTGCAATCGCAACCATCTTTAACCCACCAAAAGATTTAAAGACATTATCAAACGACATGGTATTCATAATCGCTTGGAATTCTGCAATAGCAGTCTTTGCACTATTAACGAATGATACAGTCTTCTTCAATAAAATCATTTGTCCAACAAATGCACCAATTCCGATAACTAGTGGTGTAAGCCAATCCTTGTTAGCGTTGATGAAATCAAACATTGATTTCAATGAGTTCAAAATAACGGTGGTTGCTTGCGTAACAATTGGCGTTATAGCGGTAAAAGCTCCGTTAATACCAACTTTCATGTTATCAAGCACTTGCGCGATAGAACCAAAACCAGCTTTGCTAAAACCATTGTTAATGGCAGTTAGCATGTTTCCAAGGTTCTTCACGACACTAGCTTTCAAGTTTGCAAAACTGGTTGCAATCCCGGCACTGTTTTTCTTCGCAAGTTGCGCAAAACCATTCTGACCCTTGTTAAGTTCGATAAATTTATCGTTCAACTGGTCAACTGAAATTTTCCCGCTTTGCAACGCGTTAAAAAGATCCTGTTCGGCAGATTTGCCAGTGAAACCAAACGCATTTGCGACTTTACGCAGCGCGATAGGCATAGTTTCCATTAACGTCCTGTAACTCATCATGTCGACTTTACCGGTTGACAGCATTTGAGTGTACTGTTGCAGACCTCGGCTGGTATCAGCAACGCTTGCTCCGCTCGCCAGAAAGGCGTTGTTAAGGGCTAACGCTGACTTGCTAGCCTTTGTTGCGCTACCCGTCAACGGTGCTAACTGCTGGGCAACCGAAGTGATATCTTGCAATGACGTTGGCAATCCATCAATGCCTTTTTGCATTAACTTGCTTGATTTGGCAACATCTCGTGCCGAATATCCTAACGCGTCCATGACGACTGGATACTTGTTAAGCGTATCGAAACGATCAATTGCCCCACCGATTGAATCTTTAACAACGTTAAATGCTTTGCTTGCAACCGCAACAAGCCCTAACGAAGTTGCAAGATTTTTAACAGAACTGGTTGCAGATGTTGTAGCGCTTGCCGTTTGGTTACTTTGACTAACGACTTTGCTAAGGCTATCAACAGCCGATTCCATCGTTTTGGTGAAATTTTGATCGACGGCGGAAAGAATCGCCTCGATACTCATTTCTTGTGCCATTCTAACCGCCACCTTTCCATGCTTGCATATCAATCAGACCGCGCTTTTTAAGCTCTCTGAATTCCTTGTAGCGCTGTTGAAACAGTTTCGTGGTGTTTTCCTTGTTATTGTCGTTAGAACGTCCATACTGGGCGTTAATCGCCGATAATGACTTGGTTATACCGACATCTTTAAGGAACTTTTGAACAGACGCGTATTTCCATTTTGGATTTTTACCGCCAGTGGTTGCCTGAACGGCATAGTTGTACCACGCTTGATATGCCTGGTCTTCACGCTTGCGAATCGCTCGCAGTTCGTACGCTTCAAGCCGTAGTTGATACTCAGCCAACGTGATACGCTCTGCCTGTTTTAGATCATTAAAGCCTAGATATGCCAGGCAGTTGACCAAGATCATGCGATATGTTTCTTCGCTTGTCTGGTCGTTCTCTTGACTATCTAGGCTTTCAGATTTTTTGTTGCAGTGCGTGCAGCATTACTTGACTTGAGTTCACGTTGAACATCATCAAACAGCTTGTCAATGTCAGTGTTCGTGTCGTCAAGGTAAGCGTCAATATCACTCAAAGATGGTCGCTTTTGATTGTCCCATGCAGCGCAGTAAAGCAAGTCGGCCAAAACAGCGACATCATAGCTTTGCAGCGCAGGGATAACCTTAGTCAGCGCCATGCCGAAATTCTGCTTAATGCCTTGTACAGTCAGCGTTAAACCGGCTTTTTGGTCAAGTTCACGAATGAAACGAACGCCAAAATTAAGGTTGACGTCCTTGCCGTTAACTTTAATTTGCATTAAAAGCCCTCCTAGTTGTTGCCAACGCCTTGTCCGGCGTCAGTGTCTTTGCTCCAAGCCTTACCGGCGCCGTCAGTGCCATCGTTCTTTGGCGAACCTTCAATTGCGCCAACACCGCGGAAAATGTAAGCCAATTCGGCTTCTTGCTCTTCGCTCAGCGTTACCCAACCACGAACTGGGCCATAGTCAACCGTGATAGTCGTTTCACGGCTAGAAACATCGTCCGGGTCGTTGTCGTTGCTGTCTTCGGTAACCTTACCGCGCAGATACAGGGCATAGTATTGACCGTCCGAATTCTTACGTTGCCGGTTAACTGCCCAAAATTCCATTTCTTCGTTGTCAAAAATGGAATCAAGCAGCTGGTCGGCAATCTTGGACCAGTTGTTCACGAACTCAAATTTGAAATCAGTTTCCAAGCTCGACGTCGTAGTTACCGTGCCAGACTTAGTTTTCTTTTTGTCAGAATCACGCTGTGGGTCAATGCTCAAGCTCGTTTGATACGGGATAAGCTGACCGGCTACTTTAGCAGCCTCTGACAATTTGCGGGCATAGACAACGACGTTAACGCCTTGGATTTGCTCTAAATCAGTATTTGCCATTCTCTCACTCCTAACTCAATTGAAAAACAAGCGACACAATGCCATGTATTAACACGGTATCCTGCACGCTTGTATCAGTGATTATTTGATTGCTGTTAAGCGACGGCCGACCAACGAACCGGAAATTTTCTGAAAGTAAAACGCCCTGTCCAATTGCAGACAAGGCGTTCATCATCTTTGCCACGTTGTAGCGATTCTCTCCAGTGTCCCACACGTTAAGCGTGATATCGATTCTAGCCCCGTAGGCGTCCTTATACGGACTAATGGTGGAATTTACATCGCCAACGTTAACAAACGGGTATGGCGCATTCTCGCTCTCCAACGGCAAATGATCATACACGGTATAGCCTAGCTCTTGTGCTTTGGAAAATACCGTGTCGAATAGTTCCTGTTCAGGTATCATGCCATCGCCTCCTTACTTCATCATTTTCTTTAAATCGTTAACAAACTGAACGCTTTGATATGCAAATGCCGGATTAAGTGTAGGCCGTGCCGACATGAACCGAGTGCCAAATTCCAAGTAAGGAAAATACTCTTTATGCGGCGCAACCGTCGCAGTCATACCAGCATTCGAGAATACAGTGTCAACTGTCCCCCTAATACCAGCTTCACCGGTTGAATAGCCTGCTGTATACGCAGCAGCCATGTTTTGTACCGTTTTTGTCTTAAGAAGTGCACCATGTTTGGCTACAATCGTTTTCGTTTGTGTCGCCATCATCATGGGTCGCTTGGCAATTGCTTGTTGCAACTCTCTAGCGCCCTTAAGTTGGAACGTTACTTTAGCCATTGCTTTCACCTACAATCAAAGTAAACAATTTTAACGGTTTTCGCATTGTCTGCAATACATACTTCTGTGTTCCATCGTCAATGGTCAGATAGGACCACTTAGGCGGTGCAGCATAAAGCCGTATCACTAGACTGTTCTGTTTATAGTCGCCGAACAATTGCACCGACTTAACCGTGCCAACGTCAGTTATATTGCCATGCAGGGTTGAAACTAGCTTTTCACCGCCTACATAGCCGTGCATTTTCGGGTCATAGTGCCGTTCCGACTTATCATAGAACTTAATAATGTGGTCAAAACGCATTTAATCGCCCCGCTTTCGATAGAACGGGTCAACCGTAGTTAGTATGCCATGACTATGACGTTTGCGCCAGTCGTCGATATCAGCCTGAAAATCATCAAAATCGTTACTGTTAAACGTAATGCTTTCGCCTTCTTGACTGTATGACGTCATACCTTCGTTTTTTAGGCGATTATAGCGCCGTACAGCAACTTCAATCGGAATGTAGGATAATTCATCAGGCACTTCCTTGCCAGTGTCTAAGGCTAACTTAAACCGCAGTTGTAAGTCAGTGTTTTTAAGAATCAGCGCCAAAACAGAATCTTGGCTTGTGTCATCAGTCGCAAGCCCTAGCATTGTTTTCAGATCGTCAAGACTTGCCATGATAGATCACCCTTTACTTGCCAACGCCAGTTGCATCTTGAACCGTTGCGACAACTACCTTCGTGTCGTCATATAGATAAGCAGCAAAATGTTCATCGGCCGTCATAATCGTTGACTTAGTAACGATATCACGTTGAGTTTCAACAGCGACATTGCGCTTCATAACCAACTTAAGTGCTGGCGACGTTGCATTAGCCTTGATCAGAATCATATCCGTATCAGCCATCTTCTTGCTCCGTACGATTTGAGCGCCCAGAACATCGTAGTAAGTGCCGTTGATCACTTGGTTTGCACCGGCCTCACTACCTGCCTTCTTGTTGATTGCGTCCATGCGCAGCTTAGATGCTGTCTTTGGACTCATAACAGCTACAACCGTAGAATCGTCTTCATCGTTGAACATATCAAGGGCCGTCTGCAAGCCTTCAACCGTTGGCGTAATCGTAACCTTTTGCGTGCCACCCTTAGCAGCAGTCAGCAGTTGGGTATCAACAAAATCAGCAATGCTCATACCAAGTTGACGGTTAGTTTCACCCATTACATCGCCATAGCCAGACAAAACAGCTTCATCAGTGATTCGCGTACCCTTAGCAGCCTTTTGTACCTTAACGCTAGCCGTCTTAGTGCCCAGCTTGTCCAGTGGGATTGGCTGACCTTCGGCGATGTTTTTAGCGTCGCCAATGTAGGTGAACTTAGGGAACTTCAGCGTGTCGCCTGCGTTGCCTACCAAAGTAGAATCGACTTGTGCAAGTGGGGTAAACCGCATTGCATGTTTCATCGTGTATTGGACAATCGGTGCATTGACTTCTGGATTTACCAGGTCCGCAATCATAGTCATGTTATCTGCCATAGTTAGTTACCTCCTAAAATACGTGCGTACTCAGCGGGGTTTTCGCGTTGGAATTTTACTCGTTCAGCCGTGCTCATCTTTAGAAGCTTTTGAGCTGATACCGGTTTGATTTCATTCCCGCCTACCTTAGGCGTCTTCCCCGCTAAAAGTTTGTTTCGTTCATCTTCTCGAATCGCCTCAATCGCATTCAGCAGCACGTTCACGTTTGCTTGAGTGCTTTCGGCGGTTTCAGTTACAACCAGATCAAGCAGACCGTTGTCGGCGTTGTTAAAACCGCCGTCTGCCAACATTTGCTTGGCACTGTCGCGCATTTCATAGCGTGCCAGCTTTGCAGCAGCTTCTTCAGCCCGCTTGTTTGCTTTCTCCAATTCGTAGTTAGCCTTTTGTTCGGCATTCATACGCGAAAACTTCTTGGCCTCGTCTTCCTTGGCCTTAAGCTGTTCCTTTTGACGTTCCAAACGTTGACTAACAATCTTGTTAACTTCGTCTTGAGTAAAAGTCTTGGGCTGTTGTTCGCCTTGCTCTTCTTCGCCTTCGTTTGGCTGTCCTGATTCGGTATTTGGTGCACTGTTCGAACCTTCGCCCTGTTCAGCGAAAAATTGCAAGTTCATAGGCAACCCATGTTGTTGTTCATCAAAACTCATAAATACACCTCGTTTTAAGCCCGGTCGGCTATATAGTCCGAACTTGTTCTTTAAGGCCTGCAAGCAAGTCAAAAAGGCCAAAATTTAAGCATGAAAAAAGATAACCCTTGCTATGCATGAGTTCTCTCGATTTTGTTTTTAATTTGGAAAGTAAAAAAGGCCTAGCCGCAGCTAAACTTTCTTTGCGCCAATAGCCTTTTCAAGCGCCTTTGAACGTTTGCCACCGACAAGGTTATCATCTCTGCCATCAACCCACGTTTCAGATATGCTGCAACGACAATTTGGGTGGGTAGAATCTGGAATCTTTGGCACTTTAGCGACTTTGTAGACACCTTCGCCGTACCCACTATCACGACTTGCAATTGCTCGACAAGCAGGGCACGCTTTCGGTTCGGCAATCCATTGAACATAGTTATAGCCGTGCTTTTTAATCGATTCTAACTGCACGTTCGTTTGAATTCTCGCACTCTCAGTCCGTGCTAATCGCTCGGTTACATATCTCTGATTGCCAACCGCTGTTTTGACCTGTTCACGTAGCCGTGTAGCCATTTTACGTGGGTTTTGACCCTGTATCATGCCTACACTTAAAACTTGGTCTAGCTTGGCTTTAAGGGCGTCTTGGTCAGCCCACAAACGTTGGCTAAACGTTGCCCCGTTGGTTTGCGCCATTAAGATTTTAGCAGCATCTTTTCCTGTCCAAGGTGAACGTTGCGCGCTGTCCATCATGATACCGGCTTGCCTAATGACTTCTTTTTGATAATCGCCACTTAATTTGTCTCGCAGACTAGAATCGACTTTGACACTGGCTCGCAGCATATCAAGACCAACTTCGGACTTTAAATGCTCAAGGCGGTTGATTCGCATTGTAGCGTTGTAGACCTTCAAGCGCTGGTTCACCTGGTCGCTAAAATCAGCATACGTTACCTTTTGACCATTAGCCCGCATTTTCTCCGCCTCAGCCACGATTGATTTAGCTTTGGTTTCGTACGTTTTGACGTCCATTTGCGTTACTTGGTCTTTCCCTACTCGGTTAAGCTCTTTTTCGATACTGTCGTTAATGTCTTCGATTGCTTGGTTGTAGTAGGTTTCAAGTAACTTACCAAACTCAGCATCATTTTCAAGCTGTTTGAGTTGCCAGGCTTTCTCTTGCTTGGCTCGCTCTTCCCAGTAACTACTCGGCATTTACATCATCGCTTTCGGTGTCTTGCTTTTGCTGATCAGTCATGGACGGCATCGCCTGCAAGTTGTTTCGCACGTCTTCGGCTTGTTCTTCCCGCATACGTTCGATTTCCTTCTTCGGATCGTCAACGATTGACAACGTGCTTAACTGGGTTTCCTTCGATACGATACCTGATAACGTAGACGCAGTTTGTGCCTCGTTCTCAACGTCAAGCGGAATGTTACGCGCTGGAACGATTTGCAAGTCTTTCATAACGTCAACTCGGCTAACCGTGCCAATTGCCTTGCCCAGACCTAACGCAGTGCCCAGCAGTTGACGCAGACTAATGGCAAACTTGCGGTCTTCAAACGCAGCCTGGTTTTGCATTGATAACAGCTTATAGCGAATCGCAACCCCGCTTGCGTTACCGCTAAATGCTTCATCGTTAAGGTTGGCAACCATTGCCGTTTGAAAAATATCATCTTTCAAGCGACTAAGCAGGTTTTCTTGCATGTTGTCGCCATCAGGTTTGGTGATGAAATCGACTTCACCTTGTGCAGCATCTGCGCTCGGCGAGTAAAGCACGTGGTCTTGTTCCAAGTTGAGAACCGTTTCGCCGTCTTCATCCGTTGGCAAAGGAATGCCCAGAATCTTAAGGTACGCATTATCAAAGTAAGCGACCTGGTTAGCTTTCTGACTGATTGCCCTATCGTACTCTTCAACCAACGTATCAATCTTGCCAATCAGCGAAGGCGCTCATCGTTGGCATAAAATTCAGCAGCAGGAACATAACCGAATAAGTGGTTGATCTGTTCCATTGTCTTGCCATCGTTGCCGAAATAAGTAATTTCTTTGTCGGTATAAGCTTCACCACTCAACTGGTTGTTGTAGCTTGAATACCGCACGAATGCAACGGGATTCCGTTTAATCGTCGTGTCATAGATCATAAAGCTACTGTCGGGCGCAGCAACCGCAATTTCAGTTTCGCTGTTCTCGTTCTGATAGGCCATCATGTACGACCGGCCATAGATAGCAACTTGCTTGGCAACTTCGCTTAGCTTGTCTTGAAACGAGTTGACGTTCAACCAGTCTTGCAGTCGTTCATTGGTGCTATCATCATCTAACGCAATCTTAGGTGGCTTGCCGATGAAATAGCCTACATACGTATCAACGACATAGTTAGCCCAGTTGCTAATGATACGGTTGTCAGGTCTAAAAGATCGATCATGTGGCTTACGCAGAATGTCATGATTACCGCTATACAGATCGTAGTAATGGTTATACTTCGTAGACCGTTGACGGTTTTCGTTAATGAACTGCATTAAGCTAGTCGTGTCCAGCTCTTCACCGGCGAACAGATATACGCCTTCTTTGGTTACATAACAGTTTTCGCTAATCGTTTTTTGAATTGCCATTCTCTCACCTCTTTTTCGTTAGCCATTAAACGCATATCGTGTGCGTAAAATCAGAAATATCTTGAACGAATCGTCCGTGCTTGATTGTCGCGGTGCTGGTTAAATACTGCATAACGCATGGAATCCATCACGTGGTCGTTCTCTTTGACAGGCTCGCCGGTCTTGTCGTCCCAGACGTACTGATAGACTTCATCTAGAAACTGGTTAACGCCTTCTTTAACGACAAAGAACTTGCCTTGTTTCATGTACTCGCTAACCTTTTCAATACCCGCCATTTTCGCCTTGTTAGCATTGCGGGCTTGAATACCAGCTTGCTGAAACTCGCTAACGTTGTCTGGTCGTGCCGAATCACACCAAAAAAGGATATTCCGGCCGTACTTAGCTTGAATATCCTTCGCAATACTTTTCCAATAATCAATAAATTTAAACTGTTTCGTGTGCTCTTCAATAAGATAAACGTTGCCTTGCCTATCATCACCAAAGACCGTGATAACACCGGCGTGCTCAAAACCCCAGTCAACACCGCAATAGTAGCTTAAATCGTCCGGTAAGTCTTGCTTGTCTATCATCATGGTTCGCTTATCAAAATCACGATAAACAATACCGTCCCCACTGACCCACTGGCCTAAAATACGCCGATCATAAAAGACCCCACTAGGCATAGCAGCCTTTAAAGCATCGACGTAATCGCGCGACAAAGTGGGGTTATCATCTAGCACAAACGAGAACGTTTTAATACGCGCTTCCGGATCGTGATTATCGATATAATCAGTTTTCAAGAAATGCTGTGGGTTGTCGGGGTTTGTGTCGCAGATAACCCGTGCGCCTTCTACTGAGCAACGGTCAAGAATTTCTTGAAACACTTCATGCACTGCTAAACTACATTCATTGATGTAGGCTCCATAGCTAGTCATACCACGAATGCCACTCATGCCCCGTATGCTACCCGTATAAGCTGGCACTATATCAACGCCAAACAAATGATAGTGTCCGTGCTTGTCCGGTGTTAGATCAATGCCAAACTGTGAGCTTAACGAACTAATGACGTTGTTATAGATAGTGTTAGAACTAAAGCCCGCAAGGATAAATTGGGGTTTCGGGTCATGAAGGGACGCAGCAAGTTTTGCAACTCTTCGCAATTCAAGAATGAACAAGTAGTTATCGATATACGTTTTGCCACTCCGAACTGCTCCAGACAAGATAAGATACTTCCAATCGTCATGCAGATAGGATTGCAGCACCTCAATCTGTTTGCTTGTCAGTATGTTCTTCAGCGTCATGTTCTTTGTCCGCCTCTTTGATTAACTTGTCCATTAACATATCAAGCTGTTCGTTGCTCTCAGCTCCCAGGCGTTCCATAACGTCCGCCTTAAGTTTCTTGATACGGGTATCTTGGATAACGTTCTCTTTACGCGCCTTCGTCATTTCGCGTTCTTCAGGCGACAAAGCGCTGTCGTTGTACTTATCACGCCAATTGTTCTTTAACCAAAAGATCATCGCGGTTGTATTGCCTTTAATAGCCTTATTAAACAACTGATTTTCAACTGCGAAGTTAGCCTGCTCACGGCCTATTTTTAATGCTTGAAAAATGGGCTTATGCTCTGTTTTCCATGTATTGAGAGTGCGCCGAGAAATGCCCATGTTGCCAGCCACTTGATCGTCTGTAAGTCCATTTCTTTTCCACCCTTGAATCAACAATAATTTTTCCGGCGTAAGCCAGTCTGGATATCTCGCTCTTGCCATTTTCACACCTCTATTTAGTCAAATCCATTCGCTTAGACAACGCTAAAACAAGAAAAGCACCAATTAAAAGTGAAATAAGTTCGCCAACTACCGTGCTTGCATACGTTGCCCAGAACGGAACGTGTTGCAAATAATATAATTCCACTGCAACTGGTAGCATGCCAATGAATGACGGTATCAACGTACTAACTAACAATTTCATTTTAATTGAATGAACGTTCTTGTTAATGGCGTAAATCATAAGTCCTGATACAAGCGTTCCAAGCGTTCCTACAATCATGTCAATTGGTCCTAATGGGCTTTGCAGATTGCTAATAAAGCAGCCTAAAGTTAATGCCCAGATATAACGTTTGTTAAAATCAATCATATGATTAAACATTTCACTAATGCGAATTTGAAAAGGGCCATAAGCCAAGGGAGTAATTAGCATTGTAAGTGCCACATAAAGCGCAGCTAAAACTCCGCCTTTAGCGATTTCTTTAAGTTTTCCATTACCCATGTTTTAAATCTCTCTTTCAGTAGTTTTATTAACCGGTGGATATCACGAACACCGAATTTAAAATGTAAATCATGGTTTATCTTGTGCCATTTAACGTTGTAGTATTTGACCAGCTCAATGTAAGCAATCAAATTAGCTCGGAATATCTGTTTAGTCGCAAATTTTCCTTTCGTGTTCGGAATATTAACTAACGAATGCTTGCGATTACTCCATTGTTTAACTTGCCCGTATCTAGCCGCCATCTTCCAACTGCTGCTATCAACTAAATCAAACGGCACCTTGTCAAGAACTTTCTTGCGTGTCATGCCTAGACAATGGATTTTTTTACCACACTTCCAGGCGTATTTAAGGAATGCTGCATACTGATTATCTGAAATATCTTCATTTCTGAATCCAGTAACTGCAACGATTTCACTTTTAGCGGTTTGGCACATCTTTTTAAACTCTGAAACGCCACGGTTTTTGTGCCACACTGGAATAATTTTGTCGCTAACATTTTCAAGAATTTTTCTCAGCTCTAAAACTTTCTCGTAGCCTATAACAGCGTCAACGTCCATTTCAAAGAATCCGAGAATCTTAGGGTGATCATTTTCTTTGATAAATTTTGCGTAACTTTCTGTATACTCTTTCCAAGGAACTCTTGCCCCTTCTTGGAATGAGTGCGCCCCACTATCAACTAATACATAATCGCAAATTTGTAGGCATTTTTTGAAATTACTATATGCCTTCTTACTTTTCTGAATGTAATAGTACGACACAAGTCCGAATGGAATTCGCTTGCCTTCTGCTATGAACTGATCGAGTAGATACTCTACTTCGCTACCTTCAAGGGCTGATAAAAAGATTTTCATTTCTTGAATTCCTTCTTCGGCCCTTCATGACCACATTCTGGGCAGACAAATGTATCGTCTGTTTCTTTTTCCGGTTCGACATAATCGTCAAGTGAACCATCGTCGTCCCATGATTCAGCGATGGACATATCCGTTTCATCAAAACCTAAAGTGCTCATGTCAATAGTGGTGATTTCCGACAATTCAGCATTCATATCAGAAAAATCCAGTCTGCCAGTTCACCCGTTTTATTGTCTGCCAAACGGTATGCTTTAGCTTGTTCCTCAGATAAATCGGCTACCACAATCGGCACATGTTTTAGTCCTAACTGTTTAGCTGCCTTCAATCTTGTATGGCCAGCAATAACAACCATATCTTTATCAACTACAATCGGTTGTTGCCATCCGAACTCTTTAATACTGTTTGCCGTCGCTTCAACTGCTCCATCGTTATCACGTGGGTTGTTTTCGTATGGTTTAACACTGTCGATTGGCACTTCTCGAATTTGTTCCATAATCACACCTCACAACTTCATTCTCGGCGGTTTAATGCTATACCTAACCTTTTTATCATTCTTTGTCTTAACGGGCTCGTGTCGTTCATTCTCGGCCTTGTGTCGTGCTCTGCATATCCGGTCAGCATAAGCCAACATGATATACTCAGACCGGCTACTGACTAGCCCGTATTTCTTTGTAATAAACATTCGTTCGCTCTCCGACTAAATAAAAAAGACGGGCCGAAACCCGTCAATTGAAACTGATGCGTAAGCAGCACGCCAACGACCACTGTCAACGTACACACTAAAACTATTTTGTGTAACTCAACGAAAAATAGTTTTATTTTTGCCCGTAGGCAACGTATCCCGCAGGAATCGAACCCGCATCTTCCGCAGGCGGCTCGCCCATTGAGCTAAGGATACCAAACCCGCCGGCGTTGATAAAGAACACCATGCCGGAAGGATTATATGCAAAGGATTATGCAACCCGTTTCAAATTATGCCATCTCTGGCAAAGGATAGGTAGTGGACTCGCACCACTTTTTGCATGCTGCCAACGCCGGTGGATCGTTCGAATCAAAGTTAGCAGCAAGCCCACCTGGGACCTTCCAACTACTCGTCGTGTCTTTCGAGTAGTAACACCGTAAGGCGGAATCGCACCGCCTCGCAAATGATCAATATTGGAGCGATTAGGTTTAAGGTTTACGGAAGTAATCATTTGCCATCTTATACGGTATGAAAAGCAAGTTTCCTTGCTTAGTAGGTATAAAGTCGCTTTGCAATCGCGAATATTTTTTCTTGCGCATGCAAGCCTAGAAAATCAAAGTATGACTAATCTAAACAATCGTCTTGAAAGGATTTCATTTCCAACAAATTTGAAAGACCATCGGAACAAAGGTTCTATGCCATCTCTGGCACAATACCAATATACCGCATTTTCAAGGTTTGTTTAATCCCCTTTTAGTACCCCAGTTGGTACTACCTTATATACCACTTTTTAAGCAGTCGCTTTCTTCATGATTGTAAACGTAGGGAACAGCTCTTCAACTTGGTACTTTGCAATCGCTGTTTCTATTGTTTCAGAAAACTCATAGCATGCAAACTTTTCCAACTTATGCCAGCTCTTGTTGCTACTGATATGCAGCAGCTCTTTGACGTCTTCTACTTGTTCCCGCTTGACGAACCGGTTTTTCAGAATAACACGGCTTTCTTCACTCAAACAATTGTTGATTGCGTCATACACCGCTTTTAATGCCCGTGAGTACTCCGTGTGAGCGATAAAAGCATCTTCGTTATGATTTCCACTACTACCACCGAAACCGCCGTCAGCAGACAATGACGGGCTTTTAATATCGCCTGACCCCGCCTTGCGTAGAATATGGCTAAACGTCCGCTTGTTGAATCCATCATCGAAGAAGAAATCGCGCACCGCTTGGCGGGTTGCCTGCTCATCGATTTCGTCAAATAATTCTGCTTGTTTAACTGACATGCCTAACCCCTTTCGACTTCATAGCGACCCAGATATGGCTTTTCTTGCCGGCGTTTCAAATAGTTGTGTAGCGCATGAGCTTTAAAGCCTAACGCCCGTTCTGCTGCTTGAATGCTGATATAGTGCATGACCTTACCTAGCTTTAAATCTTTAATGGTGATTTCCACGCCAGGCCTTTTAAATGACGGCAACTTTTGGTGCATAACCTTCAATGCTCCGTTCCTGCGAACGTGGTAAAGGTAGCTGCTTCTAGAAATCGGCACGTTCTCGATAACCCAATGCCAGTTTTCGCCTCGTTCTAGCGCTTCCTTTTGCTTTTCGTAAATTTCAGCTTCAATGGCAAAGTTGTCAACGCTTTGTCCTGGCTTGTGATAGCTTGCCCGCATTTCCTTAATCATCGCTTGCAGCTTCTTATACTTCGCTGTTGCCGTTTCGCCGTCTGGGCAACCATCATCGTCCAGAAAATCATACTCCAGATATAAATCGGGGTACGTTGTTCGATACCAGTTTTCGAGATAACAGAACTCTTTCATGTCAACCATTTAACCACCTACCATTTTCAAAACCGCTATTGCTACTAATGCCCAGAACACTAAGCATGCAGCAAAGACAAAGCCTAACCCGTTCCAATTACGCATTGTAGATCACCATTGCCGTGTAGTAGTTGTATGAGCCGTGAACGCCATAAGCGGTTGGTGCAAGCTTAATATCAACTACTGCTACTTTGTTCTTAGTTAGCCATTCGTTCATCTTGTCTTGTAAGATTGCGATGTTGGAATCGCAGAAAAACTCAACCTTCATAATGTCCCTCGCTTTCGATAACATGCTTGCCAGTCGTATATACGCTTTCCCAGCCAGTGAGAATCTTTGGAAAATGCTTTGAGTAATAGTTTCCTTCGTCGTTGTACATTTCATCAAGCAGCACGGTTTTATTCAGCTTGTTTAGCTCGACGATTTGATACAGTCTAAAACCGTCAATCAGCGTTACCAGCTCGTTATTACGAAATGCTCGTTCTACATCGTTAATCATCTTTTAAAGCCTCCCACAGTTTTCTTGCAAACTCAGGGTTTGTGCTAAACTCAACTGACACTGGACCGGTTTTATACAGATTCTCTGCAATTTCGGAATACTGCTTGGGTTTCCGCCATTCATAAGCTGACTCAGCAGCTCGTGCTCGTCGTATGTTAATGCAGCGAGCCTTTTGCGACCGGTTGTTATGGGTTTCTGACAGACGGTACAGCATTGTTTCATGACCTTGCCAACTAGCCGGTTTAAACTGCAACAGTCCGAGCGGTTCCGTGCGGTAAATGCCACGTTGGCGCTTTAAACGTCGGGATGCTTTCCGCCTAAATACAATCCACTGGTGTTGTCGTGCTCGTTTAGTACTCATGTTTTAACCTCTCTTACAATTTCCGCCCACAGTATGGGCAATACTTGAAATCGTACCAATCCGTTAACTGCTTGACTTCTTCCGGTTCTTCTAGTTCTTCACGACACATGTTGCTTACGTTGCCTAATAAATAATCAATTGAAACGCAGAAAAAGCATGCAATCTTTTCCACTACTTCATAATTTCTCATTTTTCGTTCTTGGCGTTCATATTTGGATAACGCGTCCGGCGTAATATCAAGGCCTACCCGTTCTTTTAGCTCTTTCGACATTTCCTTTAACGTCAACCCACGCTTTTTACGCAGCACTTTTAATCTGTTCATGATTATCCCTTTCTTTTGTTAGCTAACTCATTAAAGTTTTACCCAGATCAATGAATAGTTGGCCTAAATTTTCAAAGCTAGTAATCGTTGCTTTGCTTTTGTATCCAAAAAAATCATTTGGCGAAATATCAAAATAATCTAACAGCTTTTCAAGTGTTTCGTACTGAATGCCTTTTCCCGTATTGTTAGCAATTTGCATTAAAGTTGTTTTTGAAATGCCGGTATCTTTATACAGATCAGTAATCTTCAATCCTCGTTCAGCCATCAAAACAGCTAGTTTGTTCTTCATTGCCACAGCTCCTTTACAACTTATACAAACACAGGCCTAAAGCGAGCAGCATTAAGGCTACGAATACGAATAAAGCTGATATAACGGCCTTCTCAGCATTAGAAAATCCTTCCTGATCCCAGACCAACCAGATAGCGGCTGCAACTAATCCGAAAAAGCTAACTACAATTGCTACGTTTAAAAACAGTTTCATTGCCAACGCCTCATTTCCTTTTCTCGCTCCGTCCGATATGCTCGCCAACGTGGACCAGAAACACCTGGCCCGTTGGCACGATAGCAGCGCTTGAATGCTTTCAACGCAAGTACAAGCCCCGCATGTTCCCGTGCCCGTTTCGTCATCTAGATAGTCCCTTCCTTCAACATCTTCGCGATACGCTTTTCTGTGCTATCAACCAGTGCGGCATATGCCTGCATGGTCTTAATTTCATCGTCGTTGTTTGCCGTCTGCTTGATATACTCGTCAAACGCAGCACTTAGTTTGCGTCCACAGTACCAACGCCGCAGCTCAACGACTTCGCCATTTTCCTTGTTAATGCCAAACTTAACCAAGATAGCAGGGTTGTAGCTATCGCTAGTGATGTAATAGCTATCATCAATCTTGATCTTCATCTTTAATCAGCTCCTTAACTCGTTCCAAGTCATGAATTTCACACAAACTAATGATTTTGTTCGGTACGATAGCGATCATATCGCCCAGTTCACCAGTAGTGCGATACAACGTACCCTTGCGCATTGCTTGATCAATCAGCGCGGTTTCGGTGCGAAATACACCTTTGATGGGAACCCTTTGAAGTCCTTCACTCGTGTCAAACGTCAACAACAAGCGCTTTGGCTGTTCGTTGTTTTCAGTCCCTTTGTAGCTCGATGCCATGTTTAATCCTCCTTGACTTCTTCCGCAGCTCGTAATAGGTCCGTTGCGCTCAAGTTTGCGAACACTTCATCATTAGCCATTTCGTGGATCTCATCAGCCGTGAATGCCACTTTCTGATTGCTCATCTTGGCAATCTTGAGTGATGTTACGCTCCACGAATCAGTGCCTTCTACCCTTGCTAGATAGCCGTAATCAGTATTAAGCAGCTTGATATAGTATTTCTGCTCAAGCTGTTCATTGAAATAATCGAACAGCTGGCTGTTGATCAAACGCAGCACTTCACGATCAGTTTTGTTCTTTAGATCCGGAATGGAATCAACTCTGAACCAACCCGGTTTATTGCCTTCATGAATGAATAAATTCGCTGCTAGTTCATCGTTCAATTGGTCATACAGATAAATCGCAAAGCTGTTTTGCGAATCCAAATTTGCAACGGAACAGGTGTAATGCAACGTCCCGATTGCTTCCTCAACAATTTTGATAACTTTTCTTTAGTCAGCATTTGTCATACTCCTAACTTCAATAAGTTTCTTTTGCATAAATTTCAATCTCTATTCTTGGCTTGTCCGAGTAATACTTGTCGATTTCTTCGTGAACAATCATTGCGTCATCTTTCCATAAAACGCCGTTTAAGGCATCTTCGAATGATTTAAGGTAATTAGACAAGTCGGCTTTTACAATCGGTCTATGCGCTCCTGATGCCCGTCTATCGTGTTCTTTTTTCGATATACTCTTTTGAATCTTTCGATAAAAGGCTACCTTGAGATAGATTTCACCCTCGACTGGTGCATCGTGATACATCTCTGTTGCCAGCTTGTGCAGCTTGCGCTTAAACGTGGCAGTTTTAGGTGGGTCATACAGCCGAATGCCTTTGCCGAACCTTCTTGCTCGTGGTCTTGCTTGTGCTACCGGTTCAATCGGCAAAATCAGTTTGATCATCAATGGTCTAATGACGTACCGATGCAGGCGAAAATCAAAGCGCTAAAAATAGCAGTTACCGTTGCTTTTACGCCTACAATGGCGTTAATCCATAGTGCCCAGAAAAAACCAACCGCTGTTGCCAACATTGCGCTAATCGCTAGTAAATAGAATAGCTTTGCTAAAACTTTCAAGCTCTTATACCCCCATATCATGCATTAAGCTTGCGTCTACATCGTTGTTGCTGTCCCAATGCCCGGAACTCTTCATGATTTTTACGATTGCTGGGTCAATACGCAGCATGCCATCGCCTTCACAGAACGGGCACTTGCGTTCGATTGTGTCCAGGTAGCCTGAACCTTCACACCAAGCGCAGCATTGCTCAGTGTCTAAGATCATCTTGTCTTTCGTTACTTTCAGCATTTTCAGCCCTCCTACCATTCAATTTGAACTCGATTGCAGTCTTCCAAACCCCAATATTTGATTTCTGCCATTGTGAATAAGCAATCGACTAGGTTTTCTCGGTGATCAATATTTTTGACGTCGATAAAATCGCTATACGCAAGCCCTGCAAGCTGCTTATCTTTAGAAATCATTAGTCCGTACTCATATCGCAAATAATAGCAATCTGGGGTGTGAGGAACGAAAACGATGTAAACCGGTTGTTCACGGCTGAAACGTTCTTGGCTGTTGCGATTAGCCTCATCAAGCAGCGCTTGAATCACATCTGCAGCATCTTCCACCAATCTTCTGTCGTCATGGTCATACTCGTAGTAGCTGTCAAGCCAATCAATCGCATTGTCACGGTTGTACTCCGTGACATAACGATATCTTTCATTTTGTTTTTCAAACCATTCTGGGCTCATAGTTAACGCTCCTTTAAATCATGCTTGCTCGAACATCTACCATGCCGTTAAACGTCAAGCGGTGCTCTGGGTTACGTGTAATCAAGCGACTTAATAGCTTTTCGTTATACATTTCTTGTAGTTCGCTTGTCTTGTTGTTCGTGGTAACGATCGTTGTAAACTTGCCAAACCGTGCGTCCGCAACGCTGAACAGTCCCTTTTGCATATCAACGCGAACTTGACTTTTGTGTCGGTTCGCATACCGCCTTCTGTGCCGAAATCATCAAGCACCAGAACATCAACCGGTTCGATTTTCAGTTGGCGGTTGCCTTGCATTAGATCAATCAGACCGTACAAGCGATTCTGAACCGTCTTATCATCGAATCGCCGGCTGTATAGCTCGGCCAGCGCGTCCGTTGAAACAAACAGTGCCGTCTTTCCGCTTTCGTTGCGAATCTTGTCAACCATCGCTAGTGCTAGGCTTGTCTTGCCAGTGCCGGGATTCCCTGCCAGATACACGTTCATGTTCTGACCGTTGGCAATCATCTTTGCCAGCGTCCAAGCACGGTTGCCAATTTCAGCAGCCTGTTTCTTGTCCGCCTGTTTGTCGACTTTCCAATCGTCAAACGTGAACTTTACCGGCTGATTGCCAGTCCATAAGCTCTTGCGATAAACCCGATTAAAGTTGTGCCGTGCGTTCTCTTTCCTCCATTCGTCATGCAACGGCTCAGCTTTCTTTTTAAGATAGTCAGCCATTGCTTGCTTATCTGTCAGATCAACGTCTGGAAGGTTCCAGCCTTCTTTGTCAAAAATTTTCTTTAGACTCCTAACGCCTTCTTTAGCGCTATCTTTTACGCTTAACATGTTTTCACCTCCATTAGGTTTTCGGATTTGAAATCCGTAAACTACCAGTATTCGTTGTCCATCTGATACCGCGTCAATCCGTTAGGGTCTGGCTGACCAGTCATCGGATTAATCTTCTCGGTGTAGTAAGGATCGTTATGGTCAGGAACTCCCTTAACCTTTTCGTTCAGATACTCTTCAAACTTTGGGCCAAACAGTGTTGTTGGTCGCAGATAGTTCTTCATCTTTGTATCGTTGAACCAAGCAGCAGTTTTTTTGTCGATAACAGTTTTAAAGTCATCAACTGTGAAACCTTCGTTTAATCGTGCTTTGATCAAGCGCTTGGTTTCTCTAGTTGTTGTTCGGTAAGTGCTCTTTGTCTTTTCGTTCAGATAGCCAACGATTGTTTTAACTTCGCCAGCTATGCTGTCGGGCTTTGCCCGACTATTATTTGTATGTTCTTCTTTAGTTAATGTTTCATTTGTAAGGTTAGTATTTAGTAGTGTGCAATTTTCCAATGTACGTTTTTCCAATGTACGCTTATCCAATGTACGTTTTTTAAACATAGGCGTATCTGCTAATTGCCAATCAGCGTTAACCAGTTGGCCCTTCTCGTTTCGCTCACGTCCACGTTTTAGATAGCCTTTCTCTTCCAGCTCTTTAAGGCCACTCCTTACTGAGCCTCTGCCATCAGTTGAATGCTTGGCTACTTCCGTTTCGTAGTAAACCCAATCATCTGGCAACGACCAAAGATACGAGAATAGTCCTTTCGCTTTAAAGCTAAGTTCCGTATCATTTAAGATGTCATTGTTAATGGTTGTGAAACCCTTGGTGTATTTCTTCTTAATCCGTACCATTAATGACCACCGTTCAATTCCTTAATACGTTGCTTGTTATAAGCATCAACGTCTACACCGTTTTTATTAATTTTCATTTCCGTATAGTCAAGGAAGAAACGAATTTCATCAATTTCTTCTTGCGTAAACATAAGCCCCATATTGTCCCTTAAAGTGTGATCACTTTGTAAACACAAAATAGCAACTCCGCCAAAGGGACTGTCGTCCATAAGTCTGTTAGTCATTGTCATAAGCTCCCTTCATGCCGATTCGTTTCAACGTTTCAGCGTTTACCTTCACGCCTAAGTTAGTTAAGCGATACTTCTTGCAGAACGCTTTATAACCGATTTGATGGAATTCGCCGTGATGAACCCTACAAAGCGCTGATAATCTCGCTTGCGTATGGTCTAGCTTGTTACGATTGCGACCCATGCCGACCTCATCGATATGGTTGATGTCAGCAGCACGACCGCAGATCAAGCAACGCCGGTGTTGTATGCACTTGAATTGGAAATAACTTTCGTCTCTTGGCAACAACGGATAACCATCGTTGATCGGGACTTGATAATCAAAGATGAAATCGATCACCAGGTTTATCAGTTCCGTTGCGTCTGATACCGTGCTAACAGTATCGTTTGCCAAGCTAATCTCTTTGCCAGCCGTCTTGATTGTGTATTGAAGGTAAAAGTATTCCTTCAACCACTCCGCCGGTTCGCCTGACCATCTGTGAATATCGCTTAACAGCGCAAAGAATAGTCTTCTCTGACGTGGTCTTGCTTTTCGCCTATCTGGGATTTCATATTGCACCGGTACACCGCTTGTTTTGCCGTACATCGTTTCGATATGCGACAAGTTAGGCGTTTCGTCCGGTGCAATCCACCACCCGCCCTGCTCCCAGTAGGCTTTACCGCTTCGCAGCATTAGAACGGAACATCATCGGCGCTGTTGTCAAATGGCAAAGCGCTGTCGAACGTTTGTTGATAGCTATCGTTCTGATAGCCGTTAGACTGTTGATAACCGCCTTGTTGGCCTTGATCGTTGTTCTTCTTGGAATCAAGAAAGGTTACGTTCTCAGCTACAACTTCGGTTACATAAACTCGCTGGCCTTGATTGTTTTCGTAGTTGCGGGTTTGAATACGTCCTTCAATTCCGATCAATGAGCCTTTACCGCAATACTTACAGAGTAAGTCAGCGGTCATGCCCCACGCTTGAATGCTGATGAAATCAGCTTCACGATTGCCGTTTGAATCCTTGAACCGGCGGTCAACTGCTAACGAGAAGTTGACAACGGACGTGCCTTTGTTCGTTTGGTGCTTTTCAAGGCCTTTCGTGATACGGCCCGTGAGCGTTACGTTATTGATCATTATTTCTGTTCCTCGCTTTCTAATAATGCTTTTACCGCATTTACATATTCTTGCCCGTTATGTTTGCCTTCGCCGAGAGTGCCCTTTACGAGCTCTTCAGCGCGTTTTGCATCACCGTTAAGCCGATTAATCAACTCCATCATTAAGCGCCGATATTCGGCTTGTAATGCGTTCATTTTGCGTTGCTGATTAACTTGTTCCTTGCGCTGCTCTGCTTGCTCTTTGTCAGCTTCGTTGATGTCCGCCATCGGCAAGTCTTCACCGGCATATAAGTTAAGCCCTAGTCCTGCCATTGCTAGCGCCTTGACCAAGCAACGTTGTTGCGTTTTGTTGATCTGTGCGATGTTAGGCTTTGCGACCGGTTGGTTTCGCATATCCATGACGTACAGCCGTTCAGAATATGTTTCATCTTCGATCGTTACCGTTACCTTGACTTCGCAGCCTTCCGGCGTAATTCGATAATCTAGCATTTGACCAGTTGCATACCATGCACCTGTTTTTTCGTTGAACCGGTACTCTGGAAACTCCTCGATAACACGGTTAGCGCTTGGATAAATACTCTTAACCATGTTCCAAGCCCAAGCCCACGAAACATACTTCAGTGCCGGGCCTTTTCGCATACTGATAACTTCAACGTGCTTTGAAACATCAACCGCAGATAACGTTTCAAAGACTGATTTCTTCTTTTCGTCTGCCATTTACTTAATGACCCCCTTGTAGTTTGTTGCTAGATAAGCACCAGGAACTTCCTTGCCGTCTTTGATTGCCTTCTTGATTTCCGCCTTAACGGGCTTTCGATCAACTTTGACCGTTTCTTTCCAATAGTCAGCCGGAATTAAGCTTTCATCGCTAAATTCGACTGTTTGCGACTTACGCTTGCTATAAACGTGCTTATCAGTGCGAACTTTCGTTGTTCCTGAGTTAGCAACGATATAACCGATATACTCTTGCAAGCGATCAATACGGGCTTTTGCCTTGTCCCGTTCTTTTTTGATTTCTGTCAGCTTTTCCAGCTCGTGGTTGTAGATAGCTAAATCTTTTTCGGTGTCGTTAATCAGCCAAGCAATGGCGTCTAGCTTGTCAGCCAGCTCAAGCTGCAAGGCATCGATAGTGTCCGTGTATGACTGCTTATCGATTTCGCCGTCGGCCCGTTTCTGGTCAACGGTTGCGATAGCCGTGATAATCTCACTCGTGTTCATGTTTCCTCCTAGTCGTGCTTCGGTTCATCTTCCGGTTCGTCTTCCAGATAGTTGTCGATCAGTGCGTCTTGGTAGCCTTCTTCATAGCCAGACTGCCAAGCTTTGACTAAATCTTTTTGTGTATATGTTTTTGTTGGCATCAATCTACCTCCAAGTCTTTATCTAAGTGGATAATCGCCACAGCCACTGGCTTTACCCCAGAATCAATCACGGTAGGGAAATCTTTGTTGTAAATATCAGCTTTAAATTTGTAGTTGTGGTGTTGCTTTTTCATGATGTAGTCCAACTTTTTGTTAACAGGCATTTGCTTGTTGTTCAGCCCGTGTGAAGATGTCGATAACGACAACGTGTGCACACCGTCAACTTTCTGATTGAAAAAGCTCATGACCATAACCTTGTCTTGCTTAAAAACATCAAACGTTGCATACTTGGCGTTTTTGATTTTTTCGTTAAATGGCTTGTTGATACCGATTCTGTGGGTTGACCAGTACAAAGTGAGTACTGGAAAATTAAAGCGCCCATTATAGGTTGACTCGCTTTTTTTGCTTGCCATTTCTTTTAAGCTGTCAAATTTGAGTTGCAGCATGATATAATCTCCTTGTAAATTGTTTTTTTATCGGCATTACCTGCGATCGGTAGTGCCTTTTTTTTTGTTGCGCTAATCGTTGTCTGCAAAGCAAACAACACAATCCAGATCAGTGCTACCCAGTTTGCCTTGATAAAGTGGTTAGTCATGTATAGGTAGACAAAACCACCACTCAACAACGACCAAACCGCAGCTTTAATACTTGCCATGTTTACCACCTCGATTGATTCCCACTTGCCTTTCAAGCGCAGCAACCTTGTTAGTCAGATCAGCAAGACCGACAAATAAAATCACTACTAGCAAGCCCAACAATGCAATTGCAATTCCCATTCGCTAACTCCTCCAATTGAACTCGCGGTAATGCTCGTTGACCCAAAGGCTGGCATCGTAGGCATAAATGATTGTTTTATGCCCAGTGCCTGGAAACGGGTCAACAACGAACCCGCCGTTCTCGATATGAGTTTCTGGGTAACGATCAAAGATTTCACGCTTGACCCATGCCCGGCCTTTACCGCCTAAGCATTGTTTGCGGAACTCTTCAACGTCCCATGTTTTGCCTTTTAGACTTTCACGTGGCACCAAATCAAACTCGCCAATCACCTTGCGGACAATCTTTTTGATTAAAGCGACCAGCCCACGATTAAAATCGTCAAGTTCCATTCGATCACTTACCCCTTAATTAAGTCGTCCATGCCAAGCAGATCACATACTGCATATAGAACATCAAGATTCATGTCTTGTAGGTCTTCAATTCGTGCTTCACGTTCATTACCGTTACCATCACGGGTTGTAGTTAAAGTAGCGGTGTTGTATTCAATCAGCGTTTTGAGCGCTTCACGCAAGTTATCTGGTTCGTACATCGTTGACACCTCCTAGAAATACAAAACTTTGGCCTCTTTCGATTCGCCATTCTCGTCTGTTTGAAAGCTGACTGATAGAAAATCAACGTCTGCAAGCAGCACATCAACTCGCAGTTCAAAATCTTCTTGGGTTTCGCCTTCTCGACGCTTGATAATCTTCGTGTTCATGATTAGTCCTCCGTTTTGTTTTGCATTAGGCTTATAACGAAACGTTAGAAGCCTTATATATCAACGTTTGTGTTTATTTGATTGCTGATTCGATAGCTTTTACACCTTTGTCAAAGTAAAGCCACTGTGGCACTTCTTTGTCTGAGCTACGCGACTTGCTGTTAGCCCAACGACCGTATTCGTTTTGTCCAGGCTGTTCAGCTTTCAACCCCAACTGGTTAGCGATACGACCAACTTTGTTAGAAGTGATGCCTAGCTTTTGCCCAATTTGTGTTGCCGTGTACTCTTTGTGTTTCATGACTGGCACTGTCATTTCACCAGTCAACTCTTTAGCAGCATGAGCTAGTAGCGATTGACGGGCTGTTTCTGAACTGGTAGCCATTGCGATTTTGTACATCATGTTGGCTTTACGAGTAGCAGCGTTGTCTTCCATGATTGACAATCGTCGTTGCTGTACCAATGAAGGGCTGTTTTTCTTGATTGCTACTCGCATATTGAAGTAGTTGTCTACCAACTCGTCGTAAATGTCCCACGCTTTATCATCATCAAGCACTTTTAAAAGTTTTGCGTAGCCTCGCTCAGAAAGCAGATAAACGTGCTTTGCGTTGCCCCATTGTGCTTTGGTGAACCCATAGTCAGAAAACATATACTTTGAAAGTATCTGTTTTAAGTCGATTAAATCGATGCCGGTTTTAAAGTGCTTAATGTTGTCGTTGATTAATTGGTTGATCTTAAACAGCGGGCGTTCGTGAATGTTTGCAATATCTCTGGCAAGCATTGACTTTTTGCCTTCCCCAAAACCGCCTTCGATTCCCAAAAATTCAAAACCGGCGATATGTTTTTCACCAATTACTTTGATTTCTGGAACGTTTTCCAGAACTTTTTCTGTATTGATGTTTTCCATAT
The DNA here is from genome assembly GCF_013423865.1 of Limosilactobacillus mucosae. Taxonomy (NCBI): domain Bacteria; kingdom Bacillati; phylum Bacillota; class Bacilli; order Lactobacillales; family Lactobacillaceae; genus Limosilactobacillus; species Limosilactobacillus mucosae. Next base: position 37,236 of record NZ_CP058957.1, read on the forward strand.
TGTTCCTCCTAAAATAAAACTTTGTAATTAGCCTTGTTTCTGTTTATTTTTATCAAGTTTTTTGGTATTTAACAGCAAAAAAATTTGCTCCACGCTACAATCCAAAACCGTTGCCAGTTTCTTCAAATGACGCGGGCTAGGAATTGACTTCCCTGTTTCCCAAGAAGAAACAGTCGGGAAACTAACTCCTACTTCTTTCGCTAATTCAACTTGCGTAAGTCCTTTGCGAATACGTAAGAACTTAATGCTATCAGTCATGTTTTCAACTCCTTTAATTGGTATGTTTATATACTACAATAAAACTTTATAAAATGCAACACGATAATATAAAACTTTTTAAAATAAACGAAAAAACTTTATATCAAGTATAATAACAATATAACTATATTGTAGTATGAAAGGAGCTTGTACAATGACCACCGCCCAACGAATTAAAGATTTAAGAAAACGTCATAGAATGTCGCAGACCGAGTTATCAAAGTTCGTTAATGTTTCGCAAGCGACCGTTACAGCATGGGAAACTGGAAAAGCTGAACCTTCTAGCAGCGCACTTAATAAACTAGCTGATTTCTTCGATGTTTCAGCCGATTACATTCTCGGCAGGACTAATATAGAGAATATTAATAGTAGAAAAATGACCATTGATGAAGCAATGGACACTATCATGTCAGCAGACGGCAAAGAACCGACCGAACATGATAGGAAGCTAATGGAAAGCATTATAAAGGCGTACTTAGACAATCGGGACTAGCTATGGACGTTCGCAACATTGTCAAACAACTGAATATCAACGTGTACTATATAGATATGGAAAAGCCTGGCTATGCAACGATCAGTGCAGACAAGCAGCTAAAGTTTGTGTTCATTTCTAACCGCTACCCAGCGCGAGTACAGAAAGTTACGCTAATCCACGAACTAGAACATATCGCTAAACAGTCAGGCCAAACAGCACTTTACAACGCTACCGTTTCAGCTCGATTAAAAATGGAAAGCGAAATCAACCGTTGCGTTGTCTATGAGCTAATAGACGACTATATCAAACATACCGGAATCGAACCGGAAAACATCAACTATATAGATTTTATGCAGTTTAACGATATATCGGCAGACTATGAATCGGTCGTCAAAGAAACGATCAAAGGTTACAAATGGGGTAAATAATATGAGAAAAAGTATTGCTTTCTTGATAATGGCATGTGGGATTGCCTTAGCCGGTTGCAGCACGAATACAGACAAAGCTAAATCTTCAAGTTCTTCCAGTTCATCAAGCGTTTCAAGATCATCATCGGTTAAGCCTGACCCTAACGCATCTGAGCGGACTTGGACTTACAAGAACAACGTTTTTGACGCTGGTAATGAAACTTACCGATTTACCAAGTGGGACGTTATGGATTCAGCAGATCAAGGCAAAAAAGATTCTTGTCCTTTACTGTGATGTTACTAACAACTCGACAAAGGAAATGGACCCGTCAAACGTATATATGGTAGTTGGTGCCTATCAGAAAAACGAAACTTCTGACGTGCAGCTCACACCGGGAATGGCAGCATTAGATGAAAATGGGAACAATCCATTACAACAATATGAAGACGGGTTATACAACAAGTTACTTCCTGGAAAGACCGTTAAAGCGGTTATGACGTTCACTATCAACAACGACAAACCGGTTCGTTTGGAATTTGAAAATCCTAATTTTGAAACGATTGGGACCAAGACTTACAAAATTAGCAAGAAATTAAGCAAAGCGGAAAGAAAGAAACTTAATCAGTCTAACTCTTCTTCATCTTCTACAACGCAAACAAACGCAGTTTCGCAAAGTAAAACCGTTACTCAGAACAATAGCGGTAGCAGCACTACCCAGACTTCAAGTTCAAGCAGCAACGATCAAACTTACACCGCTCAACCATCGCAAGGCGGTACTATTTATCAGACTGGCAACGACACTGGCAGTTTTGCAGGCGACCCAGATGTCATTGCAGACACGCAGCAGATACAAGAAAGTCTTGCCAAAGCGAATGGTTGGGAATAGCAACTTAAACAAAAATAGCCCTAGCTGTTACGGCTAGGGTTTAAAAATAGACTTAAATCGAACATATGTACGAAAGGATTTACT